>JAIYCF010000028.1 GCA_027488165.1 Streptomycetaceae bacterium | reverse complement strand
CCAAGGTTCCGATAAAGACCATCGCAACGATTTTGAATGCTCCACTTGGCAGTAAGCGATGAAGTACTGGAATCTTTGGGAAACGATCATCAAAGAAGATGCTAATTATTGATGGAATTGCAAAGATGATTGTTCCGAGAACAAGCTTTAAGTTGTAGCCAACAAAAGGCTTTGCAATCTCAATAAAGATAAAGAGTTTTATTTCAAGTGAGATGACTTTTTGAATCGTATCTGGCTCCAAGAACTTTCCAGCAGATTTGTTAAGTCGAACTGGATAGAGATAGGTTGTTAAATCTTCTAACAACAAGCGGATCAAGATAAAGACAGATGCCAATATCGCAATATCTCTTGCTGCAAATGAGATAACTAGCTGGACGCCAGCAAGAGCATTTAGCGCACCAATCATTTTAAACATCATCCAGCCAGATAAAAGAGTGACTAGACCGTAATCAGTTGCCCGCTCCCAAAGTGAATCGCGATCTTGCGCCAGGCGTCTTAAAGGACGAATTGCACTGGCAAGCAAAGCAGGTGCATAGAAGATAATGAATAGACCTGCGATGGTCAGAATTTCATCACGTGATGCGAAGTTTCCAGATAGAACAACGCCAGCTGTAAAGATTAAGCCTGATACAAGACCAGCCATCGCATCGAGAGTTGCCAAGGCAATTATTGCCGTAACAATCCAAGTAGCAGGAGGCAGCGCTTGCCCGGATGTATCTTGCAGGGCAAGCACACCCAAAATCGCTCCTGGAATAAGGAGTAGAGAAGATAGCGAACCAAAGATCGCACGAAGATAGTTTCCATCAGCAATCGTGCGCGCAAGGATCGGAGAATGCGGTGAAATTCGGGTAATTAACGCTGCAAAAAGCGCATCGGTGCGCTCTGTTAGAGGCGCCCTCCATGTGCGACTTAGATCGCCTCGCCCTGGGTCGCGTTCAATCTTTTTCAGGTCGCCAGCGCTAACAGATGCAAGATCATCGCTCTCTTCATCGCTCTTATCTTCAGAACCAGCATCCGAATCTTCACCTGATCCATCTTTTGATGAATTGTCTTCTTCACGACGTGCATTTGAGTCTGAACCTGATTTTTGCGATCCCGCTGCAGCGCCCGCTGCCGATAGCGCAGCAAGAGCTGCAAATGCAGTTACTTGCAAATCCTTACTCTTATCCGGTTCTTGTGCAGGATCGTAGGCAGGAAGTTCTGATCTTTCGGTGATTGGTGTCAATTCTGGTTCTGAGTAAATACGCACTAAGTCAGGGCAGTTACTTGCCCAGTCAATCGTTCCATTTATCTCTTTGCAGAAAGTTAAAACCTTTTTATCAACGGTTCCCGCATCGTCATACACCTCGATGATGACCTCGTGGTAGCCCGGTGGAACATCGGCCGGTATCTGAATGTCTAACTCTTCAGCTTCGGTGCTAGATACTCTGTCGATCAGCACCGTTTCCGCTCCCCAGCTAGGCATGATCGATACTTGAAGAATGAATAGAGTTGCTAGTAACAGCTTTCTTATCATTTCTTTGTTCCTCCTGTTTTGACGGTGACTTTAATTTTCTGACCTGGTTTTAGATTGTTGATGCCTACTCCAGCAGAACTTCCTGATGGTTTTGGAACAACCTTTACTGGCGCATCACTTTTTGTTTTCGATCCACTTGCAGAAGGTTTCGGCGTTGCTTTAGGCGTTACCCTCGATGTGGCCTTTGGGGTGGCTTTAACGCTTGGTGAAGACTTACCTTCAACAACGGTTACCTTGATTTTCTGTCCGGGCAATAAGTTTTCAATCTTGACTGCGCCTTTTGATTTATCCGCTCCAGTCGTCGGCGGATTGATTGCAAGCGGATTCTTTGTCGGCTTCGGAGAAGGTGTTGGTGATGGTTTAGATGGAGAAGTTGGTTTCGGGGTCGGCTTAACTGAAGGTGTAGGAGCTGGGGTCGGCTTAACTGAAGGTGTAGGGGCTGGGGTCGGCTTAACTGAAGGAGTCGGCGCAGGAGTTGGCGCAGGCGCAACAGGTGAGCTACCTCCTGATACTGGGGCGCTTGGCGCAGGTGAATTTGGAGCGGATGAAACATTGGTTACTTGCTCGGGAATGATGGGAAGTGAAGGCAGGGACGGTGAAGATTCTCCGACAGATGTAACAGTAGTTACAGTGAATGTATATGGGTCACCATTTGTTAGCAATCCAAAACGAATTGGTGAAGATGTAACAGTTCTGGTTTCTCCGGTTTCGACAACAGTGACGATGTAACCAGTAATCGCAGCTCCATTACCTGTCGCACCGCTAAATTCTAGATTAACGCTTCTATTTCCTGGAGTACCTGTGACCACAGTTGGTGCGTTCGGAGTTCCCGCAGGTGTTCCAACAATTCCATTTGAATTAGCGCCTCGACCTACGCCATTTTCGGCGGCGACAGTGAATGTGTAGGCAACGCCATTAGTTAGGCCAGTAAATTCTGCTGTTGTCGATCCGGTGGTCATTGAAAGTCCGCCAGGTTGAGCAGTAATTACATACTGTGTAATCGAGGTTCCTCCATCGTTCGATGGAGCGTTAAATGTGATAGTCGCTTTAGTATCTCCGCGGACTACCTCAGTTAGAGTTGGTGCACTTGGTGGCCCAAGCGGTGTAACTGAATTTGATCCACCGGAAGGCACAGAACCTCCAGCAGCATTATTTGCAACAACGGTAAATGAATAAGTTAAGCCGTTTGTTAAACCGCCAACAAAACAACTTGTTGCGATTGCGATTGCCGTACATGTGGCTCCACCTGGTGAAGCCGTAACGGTGTAACCCGTTATTGCAGCTCCACCATTATCTGATGGTGGCGTCCACGAAACTTGTGCGCTTCTATTTCCACCTGAAGCAGATACCGAAGTTGGAGCATCTGGCGCCCTCGCAGGTGTTGCAGTTGCTGTTGCAGTTGAAGATTCAGAATCACCCACTCCGTTAGTGGCGACTACGCGGAATACATATTGGGTGCCATTCGTAAGGCCCAGCACTGTTATTGGTGATGCAGAGCTAGAACTAGTTGCGCCACCTGGTTCAGCAATTACCGTGTAAGTGGTTATCGAAGAACCATTTGAGCCGGCTCCCGAAAATGCAATTGTCGCTTGTCCGTCGCCGATCGTCGCCGATAACGAAGTTGGCGGAGTAGGTAACCCGGCAGGAACGGATGCAGGAGAAGTTGCCGATGCGACACCAGTTCCGATGCCGTTTATCGCCTGCACGGTGAATGTGTAAGAGGTTCCGTTAGTGAGCCCCGTAATCTTGCAACTAGTAGCCGGTGCTATCGCGGTACAAGTTGCTCCATTGCTTGCCGTAACTAGATATGAAGTTATTGGATTTCCGCCATCATCTGAAGGTGGTGACCAAGAAACCACCGTTGATGTGTCTCCTGAAAGAACTGCCAATGAAGTCGGCGCCGCCGGCGCTGATGCTGGAACTGCACTTGCAGAAGTTGTTGAAAATGCTGACTCTCCAATTGCATTTACTGCAGCAACTGTAAATGTATATGAACCGCCATTTGTAAGCCCGCTAATCACGGCAGGAGATGAAGAGACTGTGAAAGTATCACCAGTAGGAGAAACTTTTATGATGTAGCTGGTGATAGTTGAGCCGTTGGCACCAGCACCGCTGAATGAGACTGTTGCACTCTTATCTCCAGCAACCGCAGTTACTGTTGTTGGAGCAGTCGGAGTTCCAGCCGGAGTTATGGAATTTGAACTTGTTCCTGGTGAGTTGCCGACGGCGTTCTTAGCGACAGCAGTAAATGTGTAGGCAGTTCCATTTGTTAAGCCGCTAATCGCGCATGAAGTTGCTGGAAGCGTTGCCGTGCAAGTATGCAAACCATTCATGGAAGTAAAGACGATCGCCGTGACTGATTCACCACCACTACCTGAAAGTGTGTTCCAGTTTCCTGATGCGCTAACTGTTGCAGTTTCATCACCAGCAACCGCTGTCACAGAAGTAGGTGCATCTGCTACACCAGCGATCTTGACTGGCGCAGATGCTGTAGAAGAATCAGATACTCCAACAGCATTGGTGGCGCTTACTTTAAATGTGTAGGAAGAGCCATTGGTAAGGCCTGTCGCCGTTATCGGCGATCCATTTCCAGTGAACGTTTGGCCGGTTTCCACAACGGTTAATGTGTAAGAGGTGATGGTCGAGCCACCGTTATCACTTGGTGGGGTGAAGGCAACCGTTGCAGTTTCATCTCCACGTGTTGCTGTTACCGCAGTTGGTGCACCTGGAATCGAGGCAGGAACAATTGCGTTGGATGGAGAAGAGGTTGTTGAGCCGGCAGCATTTGTAGCGGTCGCGATAAATTTGTAAGTTGTTCCGTTTATTAATCCAGTTATTACACAGCTTGTTGCTGGAGCATTAACTGTGCAGCTCTTTTCGGGATTGATTGCAGCCCCTGATGCATCAGTTGCAACTATCTTGTAAGAAGTTACTTGACCGCCAGTTGCAAGTGAAGGTGGTGTAACTGTGACGGTACCTGCATGGTCACCAGGTGTCGCAACCGGTGCACTCAACGCAGCTGGAGGTAGCAAGGTCCAAATTGCAGTTAGTGTCGTATTAGCGCTTACGCCCGTAATACTTTGACCACTTGTGTATGTATTTGATCCATCTCGCCAACCACCAAATGTGTAACCAGTTTTTGCAATACCTGCTGATGTAGGGAGAATAAAGTTATCGGTGACTTGCCCCGTGATAGTTGATGGAACAGTTCCGGTTTCTGCACCATTCAAATTAAAAGAGAGAGCATAGATTGCACCTGAGAACTGAGCAGTGAACGTTTCATCACGGGAAGAAAGCGTGAATGTGGCTCCAGCTGAATAAGTGTTGGAACCATTAGACCAACCGATAAAGTTACTATTTGCCTTTGTAACTCCAGCTGCAATTGTGTGGCTAGCTCCGAAGTTATAAGAGGTTGGTGATGGAATAGTTCCAGTCCCGCCATTTAATGAGTATCTGATTGTGTACGAAGCAACGCTCCATTGCGCCGTCAGAGTCATGTTGTTTGCACCAACAGTCACAGTGGCACCTGGCGCATAAGTTGTGGTTCCATCACTCCAACTACTAAATGTGTAACCAACTCGCGTTGGCAAGGTAGTCGGAGCGGTAAAAGTTTCACCGATTGTGTGTGAAGGCTCTGAAATAGGCGTATTACTTGTGCCTTGAGCTAGATCAATAGTGATGGTTTGTGTGGTTGGTGTCCACAGCGCGGTGGCTGTTTCAGATGAAGCACCAAATTGATACTGAGCGCCACCTGAATAAGTTGAACCTGCAATAGACCAACCCGCAAAGGTGTAGCCACTCTTAGTTACCGCTGTTGCTGAGGCAATATTGACGAATGAACCAATTGTTCCAGAAGCAGTGCTAGGTGCTGAACTTCCTCCGGCCGAACTATAT
>JAIYCF010000095.1 GCA_027488165.1 Streptomycetaceae bacterium | reverse complement strand
TGCTTACTTACAATGGCACCTCGAACGCGGGTTACGCAGCATGCCGATTGTGGAGAGAGTTTAGGAAAAGTGGCGAAGAAGATTGAGGTTCCAGAACACATCGCGATAGTGATGGATGGAAATGGCCGCTGGGCAAAAGATCGCGGGCTGGCGCGCACTGCAGGACATGAAGCCGGCGAAAAAGTTCTCTTTGATTTAGTAGAAGCAGCAATAGGTTTTGGCGTTAAAGAGCTCAGCGCTTATGCATTTTCTACTGAAAACTGGAAGCGCACCCCTGAGGAAGTTAAGTTTTTGATGGGCTATAGCCGTGATGTATTGCGCAAGCGACGAGATCGTTTAAATGAGATGGGTGTAAAGATCCAATGGATTGGCCGCCCCCAGCGTCTATGGAAATCCGTTATCTCCGAGCTCGAAGAGGCGCAAGAGTTAACCAAGAAGAATAAAGTTTTAACTTTAAATATGTGCGTTAACTACGGCGGTCGCTCTGAACTAGTTGATGCGACCACTGCACTGGCGCGCGATGTAAAGCGTGGCAAGGTAAAGCCAGATGCGATCACTGAAAAGACTATTGAGAAATATCTTTACTCACCAAAGATGCGTGATGTTGATTTGTTCTTGCGCTCATCAGGGGAGCAGCGCACCAGCAACTTCTTGCCGTGGCAATCGGTCTATGCCGAGTTCGTATTTATGGATGTTCTATGGCCGGATATGACGCCAAAACAGTTGTGGAAAGCTATCGAGATTTATTCTGAAAGGGATAGAAGGTTCGGTAAAGCTTGAGTTTTAATCCTTAGCACTTAGCGCAGAGGCCAAAGATCTCTGCGGTATGTCCGACATCGCGAAATCCATGTTCTTCAGCCATCATCTTCGCCCACTTTTCAATTGCACCGCCTTCAATTTCAACGGTATCTCCACAACCTTTGCAGACAAGGTGATGGTGATGGGCTTCACCGCACAAGCGATAAATCGCTTCACCATCATCGCGGCGCAGAACATCAACGATCTTGTCGTTAACCAAACTCTGCAGCGCGCGATAAACGGTGGTTAGCCCAATGCTTTCGCCTTCACGTTGCATAAGGCGATAAATTTCCTGCGCGCTGGCGAAACCACCAGCGCGCTCAAGGGTGCTCAGAACCCTTGGGTTGGATCTAGACATTACTTGGCGTGACCCTCTTCATGATGGTCACCTTCTTCATGATGGTCACCTTCGTCATCTGCGTGACCGGCTTCTGCATGGTTAGCAGTTTTACTCCCATGAGCATGCGTATCGCCACCATGTAAGTAACTGACCAGCCCCCACATAACAAATACTCCAAGGATTGTTGCAAGAATTGTCAGCTTCGATGAGTGAAGTGAATGCGCCTCAGGCAAAATATGTGAAGTCGCAAGATATATGACAATGCCCGAGAAAACCGCAAGATAGATAGCGATCAAATTATCGCCGAGTACGAGTGTGGTTCCAAGGGCAGCACCGCTTACTCGAGCTATTGCATCAATGCCAAGCAGCCAGATGCCTTTGCGTCCCCACTTTCCGCTCTTAATCAAAAACGAAACCGTGTTTAGACCGTCTGAAAATGCGTGAACCAAAAGTGCGATAAAAACCGCAATTCCTAAATCGGTACTAACTTTAAATGCGACACCGAGCGCCAGTCCATCGAGGAAAACGTGCCCACCCATTGCGAGTGCTCCGAGTGCGCCGGCGACGTTAGAAGAGTGCTTGTGGTCATGTCCATAATCTGACTCAGCCGGTTCATGTGAACCAAAGAGTTGTTCGTAGAAGTGAAGGAGCAAGAAACCTGCAATCAGAGCAACTGAAACTGCTGGAGCATGAAAAATTTCTTGAGTACCGAGTTCAAATACTTCAGGCAGAAGGTCGAAAGCAACTAGCCCAAGTAAGAGTCCGGCAGAGAGACCAAGAACTAAATGAAGGCGATCCTTGGATTTAATTGCGAGAAAACCACCAGCGGTGGTTGCGAGGGCTGTTATGGCTGCCAAGCCGATTGCGATATTCATGGCGAAAAGGTAGCACAAATGAAAATGGTTTTCATTTCCGTTTGCCATCTACGGCGTGGCGCTAGGCTCAAGCCATGATCGCGATCGCAAGATTTGAACTCCCACTGAGCCAGGCCGATCAATTTCGTGCTGAACTCGAGGCGGTTAAGGCGGTTTTATCGGAAGCTGCCGGCTTTATTCGCGGCACCGTTGGCCAGAATTTAGATGAGCCAACGCTCTGGGTTATAACCACCGAATGGGAGAACGTCGGTTCATATCGCAGAGCGCTGAGTTCAACGCGCGCTAAGTTAGAGGCGATTCCAGTTCTTGCGCGAGCAATCGATGAACCCGGAGCGTACGAGTAAACTTAGCTCACGATTACAACGCCCGTTGTGATTCGCCGACAGCCAGCCGGATGGAGCAAAAAAATGGCCGTAGATCGTTTAGAAAATATTGTTTCCCTCGCCAAGCGACGTGGATTTGTTTATCCCTCATCAGAAATTTACGGCGGACTTCGCGCCTCATGGGATTACGGCCCACTGGGAGTCGAACTTAAAAACAATGTAAAGCGCCAATGGTGGAAATCCATGGTGATGGGTCGCGAAGACGTTGTAGGTATCGACTCATGTGTGATCTTGGCGCGCGAAGTTTGGGAAGCATCTGGACACGTCGCAACCTTTAGCGATCCGCTAACCGAATGTACTGCTTGCAATAAGCGCTACCGCGCAGATCATCTTGAAGAAGCATACGAAGCAAAGCATAAGAAGAAGCTTGAATCACTTAGCGATATGAACTGCCCTGCTTGCGGCAACAAAGGACAATTCACAACTCCTAAGCAATTCTCTGGATTGCTAAAGACATTTCTTGGACCAGTAGAAGATGAATCAGGACTTGCTTATCTGCGCCCAGAAACAGCGCAAGGAATCTTTATCAACTTTGATCAGGTAATGACCACATCTCGCCGTAAGCCACCATTTGGTATCGGCCAGATCGGAAAGTCATTCCGTAATGAAATTACGCCTGGAAACTTCATATTCCGTACTCGCGAATTCGAGCAGATGGAGATGGAGTTCTTCGTCGTTCCTGGCACCGATGAAGATTGGCACCAGTACTGGATTGATACTCGCCTTGCTTGGTACAAGGATTTGGGAATTAATCCTGATCGTCTGCGTATCTATGATCATCCCAAAGAGAAGCTCTCACATTATTCAAAGCGCACCGCGGATATTGAATACAAATTTGAATTCGCCGGCACCGAATGGGGCGAGCTCGAAGGTATTGCCAACCGCACTGATTTCGATCTAAAGGCGCACTCTGCTGCATCAGGTAAGGATCTTTCTTACTTCGATCAGGAGAAGAACGAACGTTGGACACCTTATGTAATCGAACCAGCAGCAGGCGTTGATCGTTGTGCACTTACCTTCTTAATGGATGCTTTCACTGAAGATGAAGCGCCAAATGCTAAGGGCGAGATGGAAAAGCGTGCAGTACTAAAACTTGATCACCGTTTAGCACCGGTAAAGGTTGCCGTACTTCCACTTTCACGTAACGCTGATCTTTCGCCAAAGGCGCGCGATCTTGCGGCACAGCTGCGCAAGAACTGGAACATTGATTTCGATGATGCCGGTGCAATCGGTCGTCGCTACCGTCGCCAAGATGAAATCGGCACTCCGTACTGCATCACCATCGACTTCGAAACTCTCGATGATCAAGCTGTCACAATTCGCGATCGCGACACCATGTCACAAGAGCGCATTTCACTTGATAAAGTAGAAGCGTGGCTTGCTCCCAAACTTATTGGTTGCTAACTAGTGGCCTTAACCCTGCCGCTAGCAAGTGGTGACCATGTAATTGATCCACCGGTAGTTCTTGCGCCGATGGCGGGCATTACCAACTCTGCTTTTCGCGCACTTTGTCGCGAACAAGGCGCTGGGTTATTTGTCTCTGAAATGGTTACTGCACGGGCTTTAATTGAAAGACGGCCCGACACGTTACGCATGATTGCTCCTGGCGCCGGAGAATGGCCACGTTCAGTGCAGTTGTACAGCGTGGATCCACACACGATGCGCGCGGCAGTAACAATGATTGGAAAAGAAAATTTAGCCGATCACATCGATATGAACTTTGGTTGTCCGGTTCCGAAGGTAACTCGCAAGGGTGGGGGAGCCGCACTTCCTTACAAACGTAAATTGTTTTCATCAATCGTTGATGCAGCAGTACAAGCGGCAAAACCATTTGGAATTCCCGTGACTGTAAAAATGCGTATTGGTATTGATACCGATCACCACACCTATTTGGAAGCCGCAAAGTCAGCATCAGATAGCGGCGTTGCTTGGGTTGCACTGCATGCGCGCACCGCAGAACAGATGTATGAAGGAAAAGCTGATTGGTCAGCCATCGCTCGCTTGGTGGAACATTTAAAGCCAACTGGAACGCCAGTACTTGGAAATGGCGATATCTGGTCTGGCGCAGATGGAAAAGCGATGATGGAGCAGACAGGTTGCGCTGGCGTTGTCGTTGGTCGCGGATGTCTGGGGCGCCCCTGGTTATTTGCTGATTTAGTTGAAGCATTTAAAGGTGGCGATCAGCGAGTACTTCCTTCGCTATTTGAAGTGCGCGAAGTTATGTTCCGTCACGCCGAATTGATCGTGGATTACTTTGAATCAGAAGATCGCGGTTGCCGCGATCTGCGCAAACATATGGCTTGGTATTTAAAGGGCTTTAGAGTTCCAAGTGAGCTCCGCCGCCAATTCGGGATGCACTCATCGCTTGCCGAACTTCGCACTTTGCTAGATCAACTTACCGATCAGCCATACCCGGTTGAAGTCGCTGAAAAACCACGTGGTCGTGTCAGCCATGGGCGGCCACCAACCCTGCCAGATGGTTGGTTGTTAGATCCAGATGAAGATGTTGCAGTCGAGTTAGAAGATGCGTTCTCGGGCGGATGATCTTCTTTAAAATAATTCGTCGCATAATCGCTGCCATACTGTTAATCGTTATTGCCGTTCCACTTTATGCGCTCGGAGTTACTTGGCAGGCGGCCAATAATCCGCTTACTCGCAACGGCGATGTGATAGTCGTATTAGGTGCAGCGCAATTAGATGGCCGACCTGGCGAAGTTTTGGAAGCACGACTTAATGAAGCTAAACGAATTTTCGATCTTGGTCTTGCGCCACACATAATTACCGTTGGTGCAGGTGCTCCAGGTGATCGCACAACAGAGGCAGCAGCAGGAAAATATTGGTTATCTCAAAATGGAATCAAGTCACGCAATATCACTTCGCTAGAAGTTGGTCGCGATACTTGGGTTTCAACTGAAAACTATGTAAAGTTTATGAAGGTCAAAGATTGGAAAGATGTCATCATTGTGACTGATCCATTTCATTGTCGTCGCGCGATGACTATGGCTAATGATTTAGGAGTGGTCGCAACCTGCTCGCCGGTAAAGAGCGGACCTAACTCTCTAGCCAATTCAGGAAAGCGCTATTTGGTGCGAGAAACCGGGGCCTATCTCTCGTATGTGACCTTAGGCAGACGCGGCATTCATATCAGCGATCATTTAGGGTAGGGCTATGAGCAGCGAGGCCAGGAATTACTCCGAGAAAGATCAAGAGCGCTTTCTCTTTGAACCTGCCAAGCGCCCAGGTCGCACCGAATTTATGCGCGATCGCGCACGTGTAATTCACTCTGCCGCGCTACGTCGTTTAGCTGCAAAAACACAAGTCGCTGTTCCTTGGGAAAATGATTTTCAACGAACCCGTTTATCTCATTCGCTGGAGTGCGCACAGATTGGTCGCGAACTCGGTGAATCACTTGGCGCAGATCCAGATCTCCTTGAAACTGCTTGTCTTTCGCATGATTTAGGGCATCCACCTTTTGGCCACAATGGCGAAGAAGCGTTGGCAGATGTGGCACAAGATTTTGGCGGCTTTGAAGGAAATGCCCAGAGTTTTCGTTTACTAACTCGCATCGAAGCAAAAACTGTTGATGAAGATGGCACATCAGTTGGCTTGAATTTAACTCGCGCATCTCTTGATGCAGCAACTAAGTATCCATGGCCGCGCGCAGTTAACCCGCGCAAGTTCGGTGTTTACGATGATGATGTAGAGATATTTAACTGGATGCGCCAAGGCGCTCCCTCTGATCGCAAATGTATCGAAGCCCAGATTATGGATTGGTCCGATGATTGCGCGTATTCAGTTCACGATCTTGAAGATGCAATATTTGTGGGACAGGTAAAGGTAGATAACTTTGAACGCGACTTTGATATTTTGCATAAAGAGATGCGCGATAGTTATGGATCAACTGCAACTAAGGAAGAAGCTGCTGCAGCGCTTGAACGTTTACAGCAACTCTCATGCTGGCCACGTTATTACGATGGTAGCCATCGTTCACTTGCTCGTTTAAAGGATTCAACTTCACAACTTATCGGCCGCTTTGTACTTGCCGCGGAGTTAGAAACTCGTAAAGTCCACGGCAACGGCCCACTTAGCCGATATGAGGCAGACCTTGTAATTCCACGCGAGCAAGAAATCGAAGTAGATTTCTTAAAGGCAGTTGCCGGGCATTACTTGATCAACGCCGCTATTTCGCAAGAGCGCTACGCCAAGCAGCAGATCGTTATTAAAGAGTTGGTCGAGATGTTGCATAAACATGCTGCGACCGCGTTGGATTCAATCTTTGTAAAAGACTGGGAGCGCTCTAGCGATGAGACTTCACGTATGCGCATCATCATCGACCAAGTTGCCAGCCTGACCGATCCCGGCGCCTATGCCCTACATGCCCGCTTGAGCGCGCTGTAGTAAAGGGCGAGAGAGATAACATGCAGGTATGAGCGGCCGAATTAAAGAAGAGGATGTGGCACACGTCCGCGAACGCTCGCCTATAGATGAAGTCATCGCAGATTATGTGCAACTTAAATCTGCTGGCGGCGGACAAAAGAAAGGGCTCTGTCCTTTCCATGACGAAAAATCTCCCTCTTTCCACGTAACTCCAAGTAAAGGTTTCTTCCATTGCTTTGGCTGCCAGGCCAGCGGCGATGTAATTGCTTTCTTGATGAAGATTGATCATTTGAGTTTTACTGAAACCATCGAACGCCTGGCCGATCGCATGGGCTACCAACTTCGCTACGAGCAAGGAAATTTCACACCTGCACCTGCGGGCAATCGCTCACGTCTGATTGCTGCAAATGCTCTCGCTGCAAAGTTCTATCAAGATCAGTTAAATACTTCACCGCTTGCTGCCCATGCGCGCGAGTTAATGACCAAACGCGGATTCGACAAAGGCGCCTGCGAAACTTTTGGAGTTGGTTATGCCCCCGATGAATGGGATGGTCTAACAAAGTACTTACGCGAGCAAGGCTTTACGATCGATGAACTTGAAACTGCTGGCCTTTCCAAGATGGGACAGCGCGGACCGATCGATAAATTTCGCAATCGCCTGACGTGGCCAATTAAAGATATCTCTGGCGATGTAGTTGGGTTTGGTGCCCGAAAGTTAGCTAGCGATGAAGAAGATCAAGGCCCAAAGTATTTAAATACTTCTGAAACTCCGATCTATAAGAAGAGCCAGGTTCTTTACGGGCTAGATATGGCGAAGAAAGAGATCGCTAAAAAGCGCCAAGTAGTGATTGTTGAAGGTTATACAGATGTGATGGCGGCGCAGTTAGCGGGGATCACGACTGCAGTTGCAACTTGCGGTACTGCATTTGGCGCTGATCACATTCGCATTATTCGCCGCTTGCTTATGGATGATGATGCTTTCCGCGGCGAAGTCATCTTTACCTTTGATGGTGATGCCGCAGGGCAAAAGGCTGCGATGCGCGCCTTTACCGAAGATCAAAAGTTTGTAACTCAAACCTTTGTGGCGGTAGAACCGAATGGACTCGACCCCTGCGATCTGCGCCAACAAAAAGGCGATCTAGCGTTGCGTGATTTGATCGCCAAGCGAGTTCCACTATTTGAGTTTGCGATTCGCACCGAACTTGCGCTCCACAAATTAGATACCGCTGAAGGTCGTGTTAACGCCCTTAATGCAACGGCGCCACTAGTTGCGCAGATTCGCGACAAGTCACTACGTCCCGAGTACACCCGTTTACTAGCGGGTTGGTTAGGTGTTGAAGTTGAAACTGTTTCATCTGCGGTGGCACAAGGCGTTAAACGTCAACCACAGCAGAGCGCTCCGGCAACAAATGAAGAAGAAGCGCCACAAGTGCAATGGCGCCCAAATCCACAAGAGCCACGATTGATATTAGAACGCGAAGTTTTGAAGGCCCGCCTGCAAATGCCAACTTTGATTTCGAATTGGCGCGAAATTGAAAGCGGCGCATTTTCACATCCGGCATATATTCAATTGGCGCAGATCATCGCCCAAGCCGATGAGAAAAGTTCGATTGAAATCGAACAGATTACAGATGAGAATATGCGTTCGCTCTTTACCGAATTAAATGTCGAGCCAATTCGCGCCGATGGTGAAGTTACTGGCCACTATGTTGAAAGTATCGTTGCGCGCCTGCGCGAAGTAGGAATTTCCAGGGCGATCGCCGAACTTAAATCTTCGTTGCAACGGTTAAATCCTGTCGAAAATGAGCAGGAGTACAACCAAGCCTTTGCGAGCCTGGTGGCCCTTGAGACCACCCGCCGCGGACTGCACGACCTAGCGCTTCGCTCGATTTAGACCCACTGCGCCTCGTGCGCTAGAGTGTGCGCCTGCACGACAAGTTGTAAATCTTTGCCCCATAGCTCAGTTGGTAGAGCGCCGAACTGTTAATTCGGATGTCCCTGGATCGAGGCCAGGTGGGGCAGCCAGCAAGAGATTTAACCCCGTAGGGTCTAAATTGAGATTATGAAGTTAAAGGCCTCCTGGAAAAATCAACTCTGGCCGTTGCGCATTATGCGCCTCTGGCTTGGCGGAACCTGGATTTATGCAGGTTGGGATAAGGCAAGTGATCCTGGATTTTTAACCGATGGTTCGCCAACATTTATTGGTTCTCAACTTGCTGCATATGCGCAGAATTCACCGATTGATTTTCTACTCAACCGAATGATTGAACACGCAACTCAAGTTGGCATATTTGTGATGCTCTCAGAGTTTGCAGTCGGTTTTGCAACTCTTCTTTGGATCGCGCCAACTTGGGCAGCATTTGGCGGGTTCTTAACTTCGCTCACATTGTGGCTATCTAGCACTTGGAACATCCAGCCATATTTCTTAGCAAGTAATTCGGTGTATACAGTTTTTTGGTTAACTTACTTCTTATTCCTTTACGGCTCGCGACGTAAAAGCAATATCTCTGTCGACCGCCGTGGCTTCATTCGCATCTCTTCCATTGCTGGGCTCACCGTTGCGGCAGTTGGGCTGGGCCGACTATTTCCTAAATCGGCCGCAGCTACGGTTAGTGCCACCCCTCAAAACATTATTGAGGACAGTTCGCTTTCGATCGGCGAAACATTTAACTTCACATCTAAATCCGGTTCACCAGCAGTTTTATTCAAAAGTAAAACGGGCGTTTATGCATACTCTGCCGTCTGCACGCACGAAGGTTGTACCGTGCAATACAACTCGGCATCAAAGAATCTGCAATGCGGTTGCCACGGTGCCGTTTTTGATCCAGAAAGTGACGGAAACGCTCTTTCTGGCCCCACCAATAAGCCACTTCCTAAGATTAAGGTCGCCGTTGAAGGTGCCTGGATAGTAGAAGTCTAATAATCTTTACAAATTAATCACAGGAATCGCTAAGGTTCGAGAGAGATGATCAAGCCATGAAAATCACACGTACGCCTCTGAAAGTAACTATCGCATTTGTTGCCGGCGCCCTATTGGCCGGAACTGTTGCAACTGCATCAACGACAAATACTGTCGGTAGCGTTCTCGTATGTGCTGATAATCGAACCCAGGCTTTGACTTTAGCGAAGAACAACGCATGTCCTGTCAATAAAACTGCAATTACGATTGGTAGCAACTCGATAAATGCCAAATCTATTGCAGCGTTAGTTACTCCATCTGTGGTTTCAATTTCCGTTAGATCAGGATCTGGAGGCGGATCAGGTTCTGGTTCGATCTACAGATCAACTACATCAATGAGCTACATCATCACCAACAATCACGTTGTAGAGGCCGCTGCAACAAGTGGAACGATTAAAGTTGAGTTTGCAGATGGCAGTGATATTGCCGCAACCATTGTTGGGCGCGATCGCATGTATGACATCGCAGTGCTACAAGTTAGAAAAGGCAACTTGCCACCGATTGCACTTGGGGACTCATCAAAGATCAGCGTCGGCGAAGAAGTACTCGCAATTGGTTCTCCACTCGGCTTATCAAATACAGTGACTCAAGGAATTATCTCTGCGCTAAATCGCCCAGTGACAGCTGGCACACTTGATTCAACATCTTATGTAAATGCAATCCAAACTGATGCCGCGATCAACCCAGGAAATTCTGGTGGCGCGCTAGTGGATACACAGGGTCGCATCATCGGTGTTAACTCTGCAATTGCCACACTTACTTCAGGTGGAGTAGGCGGAAGCATTGGTCTTGGCTTCTCTATTCCAATAAATGAGGCAAAGCGCGTCATCGACGAGATCATCGCAACCGGTAAATCAACTAGACCAGTAATGGGTGTGGTCTTCGATGATGTAACCGCAGATACCCAGGCAAAGATTTTGCAGCTAACTCCTGGTGAAGGCGCCGAGAAAGCCGGTGTCGTAGTTGGTTCCGTTATCAATTCAATTGATGGCGTGAAGATCGCCAATCGTGATGCTGCAATCGTAAAGATTCGTTCTTACGCTCCAGGAACTGTCATCACCGTTGTTATGACCCTCCCGAATGGAACGACTAAGACCTACAAAATCACGCTCGGAACAGCGCCCGCGGTTTAATTAACTTAAACGTTAAGCAAACGGTAGCCTTCATCCATGGCGTTATTTAAGTTAGAGATTTCACTTCCAGATCGCCCCGGTGCACTTGGCTTGCTGGCATCAGCAATTGGTGCAGCTGGCGCAGATATTCGCGGGTTAACCGTGCTCAAATCTGAAGATGGTCGTGGCTATGACGAAGTAACCGTCGCAGTACCTGGCACTGATCCAACAGATTTGCTTGAGGTGCTTGGCGCTATTGGTGGCGTTGAAGTTATCTCCGTCAACGCTCTTTAGCCACTGATAACTGCTGCACCGCTACTTGGCAGCGATGTAAAGAACCTTGGTTCAGTAAATCCTGCTTCTAAAAATGCTTTGGATATTGCCTGCTTGGCCGGTTCAATATCGCTTAATTCAAATAGCGCGATAGCGCTTCCACCAAATCCGCCACCGATCATTCGACCACCAAGTGATTTATTTGCGAGCGACGTGGCCACCGCTAAATCGAGTTCTGGGCAGGAAATTTCAAATAGATCGCGTAGCGATGCGTGTGATTGGGTCAAGATTTCACCAACCGTTTTGAAATCAGCGCGCTTCAGATTCTCAACACATTTATGCACTCGGGCGATGTCATTTACAACGTGTTCGGCGCGTTTGTATTCAAGCTCTGTTAACTCATCGCGCGAACTCTCTAACTGAGCAATTGAGCAATCGCGCAGCGCTTTGATGCCTAGTTTTTTCGCCGCTGATTCGCATGAAGCGCGACGTTCGGCATATCCGCCATCTACCAGTGCGTGGTGGGCGCGAGTATCAATGATTAGTAGTTCTAATCCCGAGCTTGCTAGATCAAAAGGAATTTGTTCGGTAGATAGATCCCGACAATCAAGCAATAGCGCGTTACCTGCCTGCGCCATTAGCGATACGGATTGATCCATGATCCCGCAGGGCATTCCAACATATTCATTCTCAGAACGCTGCGCCAAGCGCGCAAGTGCAGGCAGAGATAGTTCTGCAGCAAATAAGTTATTGAGAGAGATCGCTATTGAGCATTCCAGCGCTGCCGAAGAAGATAGCCCGGCACCTAAAGCAACTCTGCCATCAACCAAAATATCTAATCCAGTAGTAACGCGATCACCAAAGGCCCAGATAACCCCCAAGATGTAACGCTCCCAATCGCCAGATTTATCGGGGGAGAGTTCATCAAGGGTTGTTTCAAATAATTGACCAGGACGTTGCAGCGATGAGATGCGGATCTTTCGATCACTGCGTCGATTAATGGCGGCGTAGGTCCGATCATTTATAGCGAAAGGCATAACAAAACCGTCGCAATAATCGACATGTTCGCCGATTAAGTTAACGCGCCCTGGCGCCTCGGAGATTATTTCTGGTGCTTGGCCGAAGAGCGCTGTGAAATCAGAGCGCAACATCTCGCAACTGACCTGCAGATTGTTCAGGCTTCAAATCCATAATAAATGCGCCCATCGCAGATTCGCTACCTGCTAAATACTTTAACTTTCCAGGTGCACGGCGCACGCTGGTAATCTGCCAATGCAGACGCAATAGATCGCGACCTTCGCGCACCGGTGCCTGATGCCAAGTTGCGATGTAAGCCATATCAATTCCAAAGACTCCATCTAAACGGCGCATAACTTCGAGTGAAATCTCTGGGAAGGCATCTGCTTGTTCGGCAGAGAGTTCTGCCAAATCTGCTACTGGCTTTAGTGGTGCGACATGAATCTCAAATGGGTAGCGAGCTGCATAAGGAACGAAGGCGACCCAATGAGCATTCTTGGCAACGATACGCACTTGATCTTTCAACTCGCGCGCAACGACATCATCAAATAAGACTTTGCCAGTTTCATCCATATATTTACGGGCGACAGCCAGCATCTTCTGAACTCGCGAAGGTAGATAAGAGTAGGCATAAATTTGACCGTGCGGATGAGAGAGAGTTACACCAACTTCTTCACCGCGATTTTCAAATGGTGCGATGTGATGGATATATGG
>JAIYCF010000023.1 GCA_027488165.1 Streptomycetaceae bacterium | reverse complement strand
TCCATTTGGCGTAATCGGCATGGTCTATGAAGCGCGTCCAAATGTCACGGTCGATGCTGCGGTGATCTTGTTGATGTCTGGCAATGCCGCGCTCTTGCGTGGCTCTTCAACAGCTGCGGCGAGTAACCAAGTTCTCGTCACCGTTATCCGTGAGGCGCTAGCAACTACCAAAATTTCACCAGAAGTAATTCAACTAGTTCCATCCGAAGATCGCGCAACCGTTAAAGCGCTTCTAAATGCGCGCGGCAAAGTAGATCTGGTAATCCCACGTGGCAGTGCTGCGCTAATCCGTATGGTTGTGGACGAATCAACTGTTCCAACTATCGAAACTGGCGCTGGTGTCTGCCATGTTTATGTCGATGAGTTTGCCGATATTGAAAAAGCGTTGCCGATTTTAATTAACTCCAAGACCCATCGCCCAAGCGTTTGCAATGCCGCCGAAACACTTTTGGTTCACCGTGCGATCGCACCAACTTTCTTACCTATGGCGCTCAAAGCGCTATCTGATGCCGGTGTTATTTTGCATTCTGATGCAACCGCTCAAAAAGTGGCTGAAAAGTTTGGTATCGCTTCAACGCCTGCCACAGATGCTAATTGGTGTACTGAATACGGAATTCTCGAAATGAATGTTGGCGTTGTTGACTCAGTTGATGCAGCTGCGGATCACATTGCAAAGTACGGAACTAATCACACCGAAGCGATTGTTACCGAAAATAAAGCAAATGCAGATCGCTTTATCGCACTCGCTGATTGCGCAGCCGTAATGGTCAATACATCAACCCGCTTTACCGATGGCGAACAAATGGGATTCGGCGCTGAAATTGGTATCTCAAATCAAAAACTCCATGCCCGCGGCCCAATGGGCTTAGAAGCGATGACAACCACCACGTGGATCGTCACCGGCAATGGGCAAATTCGCTCGTAACGCTCTTTCTCATTAAACTTCACACACTATGAGCAGCCTTTCCCGTGATGATGTCGCAAAGTTGGCATCCCTAGCCCGTATCGAGATGACTGAAGAAGAACTCGTTAACCTGGCATCACAATTTGGCAGCATCCTCGACGCCGTTGCGCGAGTACAGGAATTAAATCTCGAAGGCGTGAAGGCAACATCGCACCCACAGCCAATTGAAAACATCTTCCGTGAAGATGTCGTGCAACCAAGTCTTACTCCAGAACAAGCGCTCTCAGGTGCACCAGCACAAGAAGATCAGCGCTTCCGCGTTCCTCAAATTCTTGGTGAAGCAGAATGATAAAAAAGACTGCTGCGCAAATGTCAGCATCCCTGACATCGGGGGAGACCACATCAGTTGCGCTCACACAAAGCCATTTAGATCGCATCAACGAAGTCGACTCGAAGGTAAAAGCTTTTCTACATGTCGATGGCGAGAACGCGCTTGCGCAAGCCGCAAAAGTTGATGCTGAGCGCGCTGCCGGAAAGAAGTTGCACCCACTTGCTGGCGTTCCACTTGCACTTAAAGATGTATTGGCGCAAGAAGGTGTGCCAACTACAGCTGGTTCAAAGATTCTGCAGGGCTGGAAACCACCTTATGACTCAACAGTCGTCTCCAAGTTAAAGCAGGCTGGAATCGTAATTCTCGGTAAAACAAATATGGATGAATTCGCAATGGGTTCATCTACTGAAAACTCCGGCTACGGACCAACTTTCAATCCTTGGGATTTAACCCGCACTCCGGGTGGTTCAAGTGGTGGTTCAGCTGCAGCGGTGAGCGCATTTGAGGCGCCGATTGCAGTTGGTTCAGATACTGGCGGATCAATTCGCCAACCTGCAGCGCTAACCGGAATCGTTGGCGTTCGCCCGACTTACGGCGCAGTTTCGCGTTATGGACTCATCGCTTATTCATCAAGTCTTGATCAAGCAGGACCATTTGGTCGCACAGTTTTAGACACTGCGATGTTGCATGAAGTAATGGCCGGGCATGATCCAAAGGATGCAACAAGTATTAACGCAGCAGTTCCAAACGTTGTTTCTGCAGCACGTAGCGCAGATGTCAAAGGTAAGAAGATCGGTGTAATCAAGCAGTTGCAGGGAAGTGGTTACCAAGCCGGTGTCCTTGCACGCTTTAACGAATCACTTGACCTTCTTGCATCCCTTGGTGCAGAAATTGTTGAAGTTGATTGTCCAAGTTTTGAATTCGCACTTGCTGCTTATTACCTAATCGCCCCATCCGAATGTTCATCCAACTTGGCTCGTTTTGATGCGATGCGTTATGGACTTCGTACCGGCGATGACAATGGCGCATCCGCCGAATCTGTCATGAATGCAACCCGCGAAGCTGGTTTCGGGCGCGAGGTCAAGCGCCGCATCATCCTTGGCACATATGCACTTTCTTCAGGTTATTACGATGCTTATTACGGTAGCGCGCAGAAGATCCGCACCTTAATCATTGAAGATTACAAGAAGGCGTTTACTCAAGCAGATGTTCTGGTTTCTCCAACATCGCCAATTACTGCATTCAAAATTGGTGAAAAATCAGAAGATCCAATCGCAATGTATTTGGCGGATGTGGCAACGATTCCAGTAAACCTCGCGGGCATCTGTGGCATGAGCCTTCCTGCAGGACTCGCAGATGAAGATGGTTTGCCTGTTGGTTTCCAGATCATGGCGCCTGCGATGCAAGATCAACGTTTGTACGAAGTTGGCAGCGCACTGGAAGCAGCTTTGGTCAGCAAATGGGGCGGACATTTAATAGATCAAGTTCCAGCGCTAGGAGGTGCCAAGTAATGGCCCTTACCTATGACGATGTAATTTCAAAGTACGAACCTGTACTCGGCCTAGAAGTTCATGTTGAACTCAATACCGAATCAAAGATGTTCTGTTCTTGCAGCACCACTTTTGGCGCGGAGCCAAACACTCAAACTTGCCCCGTCTGTTTGGCACTTCCTGGCGCGTTGCCAGTTGTAAATGCCACAGCTATCGAATCAACGATCAAAATTGGTTTGGCACTTAACTGTCAGATCGCGCCTTATAGCCGCTTTGCTCGTAAGAACTATTTTTATCCAGATATGCCAAAGAACTTCCAGATTTCACAGTACGACGAACCAATCTGCTTCGATGGTTATGTAGATGTCGAAATCGAAACTGAAGAAGGTCCAAAGCAGTTCCGCATTGAAATTGAACGTGTACACATGGAAGAAGACACCGGAAAGTCGCTGCACGTTGGTGGTGCAACCGGTCGCATCCATGGCGCTGAATATTCATTGCTCGATTACAACCGTGCTGGAATTCCACTGGTAGAAATTGTTACCAAGATTGTTCCTGGCACCGGCAAATACGCGCCAGAAGTTGCTAAGGCTTACGTTGCCGAACTCCGCGATATCTTGCGTGGCCTAAAGGTTTCAGATGTAAAGATGGAGCAAGGCTCACTTCGTTGCGATGCCAACGTTTCACTCCGTTTGATTGGCTCTGACGTTCTCGGTACGCGCTCAGAAACCAAGAACGTAAACTCACTTCGTTCGGTTGAGCGCGCTATTCGCGGTGAAATGATCCGCCATGCAGAACTTCTAAATGATGGCAAGAAAGTTAAGCAAGAGACTCGTCACTTCCAAGAGGACACAGGCTTAACGCGCTCTGGCCGTTCAAAAGAGCAGGCCGAGGATTACCGTTATTTCCCAGAACCAGATCTAGTCCCAGTTGCACCAGATGCCTCATGGATCGAAACTCTTCGCGCAGCTTTGCCAGAGCGTCCCTCACTTCGTCGCAAGCGTTTGAAAGAGGAATGGTCGGTTCCTGATAAAGAGATGGCAGCGATGATCAACGCTGACGTTCTAGATATCGTCGAATCAACTGTTCTACTTGGCGCTGATCCAACTAAGGCCCGCACTTGGTGGCTTGGTGAAATTTCACGTATCGCCAATGAGAAAGAAACTGCGATTGCAGATCTTTCAATTACTCCCGCCGATGTTGCTGAAATCGTTGCACTAGTTGCTGCAGGAGAACTCACCGATAAGTTAGCTCGACAAGTTGTTGAAGGCGTAATCGCTGGCGAAGGAAAGCCATCTGAGGTTGTGGCCAAGCGCGGCATCAAGGTTGTTAACGATGACGGCGCACTAATGGCGGCTATTGAAAAAGTTTGTGCTGAGCAAGCAGAGACTGCAGATAAAGTCCGCAACGGACATGTTCCCGCAGCGGGTGCGCTAATTGGCGCAGTCATGAAAGAGACAAAGGGCCAAGCAGATGCTGCTCGCGTACGAGAGCTTCTACTTGGCCACTTAGGTCACTAGATCTTCAATTTCACATAGCCTGCGGCTATTGAAAAGTAACTAACTAATTAGTTAGTGAACTGAAACGCCTTCAGTTTCAACCAATGAGTCTTTTCCTACATTGATAAAGAAGAACAATACGATCGCGCCAGCAAATAACAAGCCTGCTGAAACTGTAAATGCGACGGTAAAGCCATGTGTGATTCCAAAGGCTTGCACCTTTTCACCCATGCTTTGGTTTGCTGCGATGTAATTTGTCGCTGCAGTTGCTGCAACTGTGTTTAGCAGTGCGGTGCCGAGCGATCCACCAACCTGCTGGCTGGTATTAATCATCGCACTTGCCACACCTGTATCTTGATTGCTAACGCCGTGAAGTGAAGTTGAAGTTAGCGGAATAAAGACCAGCGCCATACCTGAGCTCATGATCAGAAGTGAAGGCAGGACGTGAGTCATGTATGAAGTCTCTGGAGTGATGAGAGTCAACATAAGCAAACCAATACCAGCAAATACCAAGCCAGGCACCATCAGCGGACGAGGTCCGAACTTTGGCAATAGCTGGGAAGCGATTCCGGCAAAGACGATGATTCCTGCTGTAAATGGCAAGAATGCAAAACCTGATTTAAGTGGTGAGTAACCAAGCACAACTTGTAGATACAGACCTAGGAATAGGAACATCGAAAAGAGACCTGCTCCGACGATCAATGAACCTAGGTATGAACCTCCACGGTTGCGTTCTGTTACAACGCGCAGCGGCATCATTGGGTTTGAAACCTTGGCTTCGATTACAACGAAGGCAACCAACAACACAACTGCTGCTACTAAGAATGAAATCGTGCTCTGTGATGACCAACCCTTAGTTGCCGCTTCGTTAAATCCGTAAGTCAGCGAGAAGAGACCGGCGGTAGCAGTGATTACACCTGGAATGTCATAACTATGTTCGCCGCCCGCTTTTGATTCGCGAACATAGAAGAAGGCCATCAATCCCGCAAAAATTGCAATTGGAACGTTAACGCCTAAGCACCAGCGCCAAGAGAAGTACTCAGTGAGAGTTCCGCCAAGGATTAATCCAATTGCAGCGCCGCCGCCGGAGATTGCTCCAACGACACCGAAAGCCTTAGCGCGTTCGGCTGGAACAGTGAAAGTTACAGAAATAATTGCCAACGCGGCCGGTGCGAGTAGCGCACCAAATACGCCTTGCAGCGCGCGAGAGGCAAAGAGCAACTCTTGATTGGCAGCAATTCCACCAAGTGCAGATGCTGCGGCGAATCCTGTGAGTCCGATGATAAAGATTCGTTTGCGACCCATAAAGTCACCGATACGGCCACCGATTAGAAGTAATGAGCCGAAAGCCAAGGTGTATGCAGTGATTACCCATTGCTGGTTAGCATCGGTAATCCCGAGATCAGCTTTAGCGCTTGGGATCGCAATATTTACAATAGATGAGTCAAGAACGACCATTAACTGAGCGATGGCAACTACAAAGAGCGTACGCCAGCGATTTGGATCTAAACCATCTTTATCTAATTGGACGGGCTTTTTCGACACAGGAATCTCCTCTAAAACGTTAAGCAAGTTGGTTAAATATTGAAGTGAATGCATGGATTCTATTAGACTCACCGCCATGTCGCATATGAAGCCACGCTCGGGAATCGTTACTGATGGATTAGAACGTGCACCAAACCGCGGAATGCTTCGCGCAGTAGGCATGGGTGATGAGGATTGGGTAAAGCCTCAGATCGGTATTGCATCATCATGGAATGAAATCACCCCATGTAACCTCTCATTAGATCGTTTAGCTAAAGCATCCAAGCAAGGCGTTCTTGATGCTGGTGGATTCCCGATGCAATTCGGAACTATTTCGGTTTCTGATGGAATCTCAATGGGCCACGAAGGTATGCACTTCTCACTGGTATCTCGTGAAGTAATTGCGGATTCTGTAGAGACCGTAATGAATGCTGAACGCTTCGATGGCATGGTTACCTTTGCGGGGTGCGATAAGTCGCTTCCTGGAATGATGATGGCGGCAGCACGTATCGATGTTGCATCAGTTTTTGTTTATGCCGGATCAACTCTGCCTGGCTCGTTAGATGGAAAAGATGTCACGATTATCGATGCCTTCGAAGCAGTCGGTGCTTGCGCTCGCGGTTTAATTACCAAAGAGCGCGTTGATCAAATTGAACGCGCAATCTGTCCAGGTGAAGGCGCTTGTGGCGGTATGTACACAGCAAACACAATGGCGAGCATCGGCGAAGCTATTGGTCTTTCGCTTCCGGGATCTGCAGCACCTCCTGCAGTTGATCGTCGTCGCGATGCATTCGCTGTTAAATCAGGCGCTGCCGTTGTCGAACTCATCCGCCAGGGAATAACCACACGCGATATCTTGACTAAGCGCGCATTTGAAAATGCGATCACCATCTTGATGGCGCTAGGCGGTTCCACCAACGCAGTTCTCCATCTACTAGCGATAGCTCACGAAGCAGAAGTTGATCTTGAACTACATGACTTCCACCGCATTGGTTCTAAGGTGCCGCTTCTTGGAGATCTAAAACCATTTGGTCGCTATGTAATGAGCGATATGGATAAAGTCGGGGGAGTCCCAGTAGTACTCAAAGCGCTGTTAGATGCCGGCTTACTGCATGGCGATGTTCTAACTGTTACTGGAAAAACTATGGCGGAAAACTTAGCTGGAATTAATCCACCGGATGTTGATGGCGATATCTTGCGAGCCATTTCAACACCACTTTCTACTGATGTCGGAATCACCATCTTGGGTGGATCACTTGCCCCAGAAGGTGCTGTATCGAAAACTGCTGGTATCGGAATTGATTTCTTTGAAGGTCCAGCGCGCGTCTTCGATCGTGAACCTGCAGCAATGGAAGCGGTCGAAAACGGAACTGTAAAAGCTGGCGATGTAGTTGTGATTCGTTACGAAGGACCAAAGGGTGGTCCGGGTATGCGCGAGATGTTGATGGTTACCGGTGCAATTAAAGGCGCCGGACTTGGTAAATCAACTCTGCTCTTAACTGATGGTCGTTTTTCAGGTGGTTCAACAGGGCTTTGCGTTGGACATATTTCACCAGAAGCCGTCGATGGCGGACCGATTGCATTTATCAAAGATGGCGATGTAGTTCGCATTGACATTAAAGCTCGCACCTTGGATCTCTTAGTAGATCCTGCAGAACTTGAAGCCCGCAAGGTCGGCTGGAAACCGCTTACCCATAAATACACCCGCGGCGTCTTGGCTAAGTTCACCAAGTCGGTTGGATCGGCCTCGAAGGGCGCAGTCTGCCAGTAGTTTCACAATTTGAGACTTACATCTCAAACCTTGACTCAAGCGCCTGCGGCGTTGGAGAATAAGCCCATGTCAAAACAGCTCGCGCTTATCTCGTCATCAGTGATTGTGGTGGTGATTCGATAGCGCGTGCCCTTTTAACGCACGCGCCCTCAGATCCTCTGAGGGTTTTTTCATTTAAGAAATGAATAGAAGAAATAAAAGTAAGAAATAAAAGGTAGGAAACGAGAGCACGGAAAGGAGTAAGAAGATGGCGCACATTCCAACGGCCAACGGCACAGCAATGACAGGAGCTACTTCATTGGTGAAAAGCCTAGAAGCAGCAGATGTAGAAGTGATGTTCGGATTGCCAGGTGGCGCAATTCTTCCTGCTTACGATCCGATCTTTGATTCATCTATTCGCCATATCTTGGTCCGCCACGAACAAGGCGCTGGCCATGCTGCAACTGGTTATGCGCAAGTTACTGGTCGCGCTGGAGTCTGTATCGCAACATCAGGTCCTGGTGCCACAAACCTAGTTACACCATTGATGGATGCGGCGATGGATTCAGTTCCGCTAATTGCGATCACTGGTCAAGTTCCATCTGCGGCAATCGGCACCGATGCATTCCAAGAAGCAGATATTCGTGGAATCACCATGCCGTTTACAAAGCATAATTATTTGGTAACAGATCCAGATCAAATCCCTGGCGTAATCGCTGAGGCTTTCCACATTGCAACAACGGGTCGTCCCGGTCCAGTACTTGTCGACGTTGCCAAAGATGCGCTGCAGAAGATGACCACTTTTAACTGGCCAACTTCCATCAAACTTGCCGGTTACAACCCAAAGACAACACCTGATGCACAGGCGATCACCGATGCCGCTGCGCTAATTGCGCAATCATCGAAGCCGGTCTTCTATGTTGGTGGCGGTGTAATAAAGGCCAATGCGCATAAAGAACTTCGTCAACTAGTTGAACTTCTCGGCGCACCAGTTGTAACGACTCTCATGGCGCGCGGCGCTTTCCCAGATTCACATCCACTGCATATGGGTATGCCTGGCATGCACGGAACTGTTGCCGCTGTTACTGCCCTACAGAAGGCTGATCTCTTAATCACTTTGGGTGCGCGCTTCGATGACCGCGTTACCGGAAAGCTTTCAACATTTGCACCTAATGCCAAGATTCTTCATGCAGATATAGATCCTGCTGAAATCGGAAAGAACCGCCATGCCGATGTCGCAGTTGTCGCAGATGTTAAAGAAACCATCTCGGCTTTAATTCCTGCACTAAAAGCTGCTCTTGCCAAGAACCAACCTGATCTTTCCGCATGGTTGCGCCAGATGAATTCACTTAAATCAACTTATCCATTGGGCTTTGATCAACCTGAAGATGGATCACTATCTCCACAACATGTAATTCAACGAATTGGTCAGATATCTGGAACTGACACCATCTTTACCGCCGGCGTAGGCCAACATCAGATGTGGGCATCGCAATTTATTTCATATGAACACCCACGCACCTGGCTTAACTCAGGCGGCGCAGGAACTATGGGATACGGGGTACCTGCAGCGATGGGTGCAAAGGTTGGTGCACCAGATGCAACCGTTTGGGCAATCGATGGAGATGGATGTTTCCAGATGACCAACCAAGAGTTGGTTACATGTGCACTTAACAATATTCCTATCAAGGTTGCGATTATCAATAACGAATCTCTCGGCATGGTTCGTCAATGGCAGACCTTGTTCTACGAAGGCCGTTACTCAAATACCAACCTTGAATCAAAGCGCGTTCCTAACTTCCCAATGCTCGCTGAAAGCATGGGTTGCGTTGGGCTTTCATGCGAACGTCCTGAAGATTTGGATAAGACAATTGAAAAAGCGATGTCGATCAATGATCAACCAGTTGTTGTCGACTTCCGCGTTCATCGCGATGCGATGGTTTGGCCAATGGTTGCCGCCGGAACTTCAAATGATGAAATCATGATCGCTCGCGCTACTGCGCCCGACTGGGATTCACAGGAGCTCTAATGACTACTAGCCGCCGTCAGCACACTCTTGAAGTTCTCGTTGAAAATGAACCAGGCGTTCTAGCCCGCGTTGCTGGACTCTTTTCGCGACGTGCATTCAACATTGAAACGCTCAACGTTGGACCAACCGAAGATTCTTCAATCTCAAAGATGGTTATTGGAGTAGCTGTAGAAGGCCACTCTCTAGAGCAAGTAATTGCTCAGCTCGACAAACTTGTCAGCGTCATATCGATCAAAGATGTGACAGGCAAAGTTAAAGAAGTTCACGACACTCAACCCGATTACCAAAACTAACTCGAAACTAACCCGAAACAAAAAAAGGAGAAATACCGTGGCAACGATGTATCACGAAGAGGATGCAGATCTATCAATCATCCAGGGTCGCAAGGTCGCGATCATCGGTTACGGCTCACAAGGCCATGCGCACGCACTAAACCTGCGTGACTCAGGCGTTGATGTTCGCGTTGGACTTAAAGAGGGTTCACCTTCACGCGCTAAGGCAGAAGCAGAAGGCCTCCGTGTTGTTTCTGTTGCAGAAGCGGTTAAGGAAGCAACGGTCATCATGATCTTGGCGCCAGATCACGTACAGCGCCACATCTACACAGATTCAATCTTGCCTAACCTAAAAGATGGCGATGCTCTCTTCTTCGGTCATGGTTTCAATATCCGTTTTGGTTACATCAAGCCAACTGCAAATGTTGATGTTTGCATGGTTGCGCCAAAGGGTCCAGGACATTTGGTTCGTCGCGAGTTCGCAGGCGGTCGTGGAGTTCCTGTAATCGTTGCCGTTGAACAAGATGCAACAGGTAATGCATGGCCACTAACTCTTTCTTATGCAAAAGCAATCGGCGGACTTCGCGCAGGTGGAATCCTCACAACATTTACTGAAGAGACTGAAACAGATCTATTCGGTGAGCAGTCAGTACTTTGCGGTGGAGCATCACAGCTAGTTATGTACGGATTTGAAACACTTACTGAAGCTGGATACCAGCCAGAAGTTGCTTACTTTGAATGCTTGCACGAACTCAAGCTAATCGTTGACTTGATGTTCGAAGGCGGAATCGCCAAGCAACGTTGGTCAGTATCAGATACTGCTGAATACGGAGATTATGTCTCTGGTCCACGCGTTATCGATCCAAGCGTTAAAGAGAATATGAAGGCAGTTCTTGCTGATATTCAATCTGGCGCATTTGCAAAGCGCTTCATTGATGATCAAGAAGCAGGAGCACCAGAATTTAAGGCGCTTCGCGCCAAGGGTGAGGCTCACCCAATTGAAGGAGTAGGCCGCGAACTTCGTAAGATGTTTAGCTGGATCAAGACTTCAAATAAAGATGATTACCGAGAAGGAAGCGCGGCGCGTGGCTAAACCTATTGTTTTAATCGCTGAAGAGTTAAGTCCGGCAACCCTAGAAGCACTGGGTCCGGATTTTGAAGTACGCAATTGTGATGGCGCAAACCGCACCGAACTCCTTGCCGAACTTGGCAAAGGAGTCGATGCGGTCTTGATCCGTTCTGCAACCAAGATGGATGCAGAAGCAATTGCTGCGGCCAAGGGTTTGAAAGTTATTGCGCGCGCTGGCGTTGGTTTAGATAACGTAGATATTCCTGCAGCGACAACTGCAGGCGTAATGGTCGTTAACGCACCAACTTCAAATATCGTCTCTGCGGCAGAACTTGCTATCTCATTGCTACTTGCTTCAGCACGTTTTATCTCACCTGCACATGCGGCGCTCCGCAATGGCAAGTGGGCGCGCTCTAAGTACACAGGCGCAGAACTATTTGAAAAAACTCTCGGCATTGTTGGCTTCGGTCGCATTGGTCAATTAGTTGCTCATCGCATGCAGGCTTTCGGCATGAACGTAGTTGCTTACGATCCGTACCTACAGCCAGCACGTGCTGCACAACTTGGCGTTGAGCTAGTTGATCTAGACACACTTCTTACCCGAAGTGACTTCATCACCATTCACTTGCCAAAGACAAAAGAGACCGCCAATTTGATCGGTGTTGAAGCGCTCAAGAAGGTTAAGCCTTCTGTTCGCATCATCAACGCAGCTCGTGGTGGAGTTCTTGATGAGGCAGCACTTCACGATGCAATCGTCGAAGGTCGCGTTGCAGGAGCTGGTCTTGATGTTTATGTAACTGAACCTTGCACCGATTCACCGCTCTTCCAACTTGATCAAGTTGTTGCAACGCCTCACTTGGGTGCATCTACTGATGAAGCGCAAGAGCGCGCCGGAATTGCAGTTGCAGTTTCAGTTCGCAAAGCACTTGCCGGAGAATTAGTTCCTGATGCAGTTAACGTAAAGGGTGGAGCGATTCACGAAGAGATTCGTCCATCGCTTCCGCTCGTTGAAAAGATGGCACAGATCGCAACTGCGATCGCAGGTGAACTTCCAACTAATCTCGATGTTCATGTGCGCGGAGATATCTCTGAGCACGACTCTTCAATCTTGGCGATTAGCGCGCTTAAGGGTGCCCTCCTTGCAACTGGTGCTGAAGAAGTTACATATGTAAATGCTCCAGGTCTTGCAGCATCTCGGGGAATCACATCTTCAGCCGATAGCGACCCAGTTAGCCCGGAATATCGCAGCATGATCTCTTTGTATTGCGCACTTGCCAATGGAAAGTCGATCACCGTTGATGGAACATTGATGGGAATTCGTAAAGTCGAAAAGATCATCGCAATCGATGGTTTCGATCTCGATCTTCCACCAACTGATAACTTGCTCTTCCTTCGCTATCCCGATCGTCCAGGCGTTGTTGGCGCTGTTGGCAACGCACTTGGCAAGGCCGGAATAAATATTGCAGGGATGCAAGTTGCCCGCGCTAGCGCCGGGGGAGAAGCTTTGATGGCAATCACCGTTGATTCACCTGTCGCCGATGCAATTGTTTCTGCACTTGCTAAAGAAACAGGTGCCGAACTCGTACGCTCAGTTACCTTAGTGAATTAACGGGAAGAATAGATATGAAAAATATAAATCTTGCCGTTATCGCAGGCGATGGAATCGGTCCAGAAGTTGTAGCTCAAGGGTTACGCGTTTTGGATAAGGTCGCTGCCAAGTACGACGTGACTTTCAATAAGACCGAGTACGACCTTGGTGCAGGTTATTGGCATCGCACTGGTGAAGTTCTTCC
>JAIYCF010000139.1 GCA_027488165.1 Streptomycetaceae bacterium | reverse complement strand
GAACTAGTTAACCCAAAACCCATACCTAGAGTTCCATCAATTAGCTGAGCGATGGAACCAGCCAAGGCAAAGAAGATCCAGTTCATAGAATCACTTTCAAAATCGCGCCAACGCTAGATTCAAGATCAGCGGTTCCATCGATTTTAATCTCTGGATTTGCTGGACGTTCGTAATCTTGTCCTACGCCAGTGAAATTAGGTATCTCTCCCTTAGCTGCCTTCTTATACAAGCCTTTTGGATCACGCGAGATACATACATCAACGGGGGTATCTACAAAGACTTCAATGAAATCACCGTCAGCAAAGATTGATCGAGCGCGTTGTCTATCAACTTCGAATGGGCTGACAAGTGCAGTAATTACGATCAAACCTGCATCGACCATTAACTTGGCAACTTCAGAGACTCTACGTACATTTTCAGCGCGATCTTCAGGGGTGAATCCCAAATCAACATTTAGGCCCATGCGCAAGTTATCGCCATCTAAGACATAGGCATGGGCACCTGCAGCATGGAGGCGTTTCTCAAGTAAGTTCGCAATCGTAGATTTTCCTGAACCCGATAGACCGGTTAACCAGATAACTTTCGCACGCTGGCCCTTGGCAACTTCACGGGCGGTTTTATCGACTTCGTAAGCCTGAGCTGTGATGTTTTCGCCGCGGCGTAATGAGTGGCGAATCATGCCGGCGCCAACAGTTTGGAAATTAGTGCGATCTACGATAATGAAGTTACCAAATTCGCGAGATTGTTTATAAGGGTCAAGCGCCAAAGGTTGATTAGTTGCAATCTCGACCTCGCCTATTTCATTCATAGCCAGGGTATTTACTGAAAGATGATCACCTGTATGAACATCAATCTTGTGGCGAATCTTTGTAATTATCACTGGCGTCTCACTTGGGCCGGATATCAAGAGATATGAACGGCTATGAATCAAAGCATCTTCATTTAACCAGACTAGGTTGGCGTTAAAGCGATCAGATGGAGTAACAGTACTTTGATTGGCGTAAACCAGATCACCGCGCGTTATATCTACTTCTGGTTCAAGCACCAGTGTTACCGCATCTGACTGGGCAGCGACGTTCTGGCTTTGCATATCTGAAATTATCTGCGCGATAGTTGCGACTTGATTGCTGGGGAAGATCTTTACTTGATCGCCTAACTTGAAATCACCCAGATGAACCGTGCCCGTGATGCCTCTGAAATCTTCGGCGCGAGCGATTGATTGCACTCGCAGACGAGCTGTTGCTTCAGCAGATTTACTTGGCTGCCAACCCTGAATTGCCTCAAGCAGAGTCTCACCGGAATACCAAGGGGTGGATTGGCTTCGATAAACCACGTTGTCGCCGGCTAATGCACTAAGTGGAATGAAATGAACATCAGAGATATCGAGGCGGGCAAGCGTCTTTTCAATCTCGCTCTTTATATCGTTATAGATACTTTCTTGGAAACCAACTGCATCTAACTTATTGATCGCAACTAATACTCGCTGAACTCCCATTAAGGAGCAGATGGTTAAGTGGCGCAAAGTCTGGGTGCGAACACCCTTTGTTGCATCCACTAGCACTATTGAGATCTCAGCGCGTGATGCGGCAACTGCCATATTTCGTGTGTACTGCTCATGTCCTGGAGCATCAGAGATGATTAAACGTCGCCCATCTAGTAGAGACATCGAGCGATATGCCACATCAATGGTAATTCCTTGTTCGCGCTCTGCTTCAAGGCCATCTGTAAGCAAACTAAAGTCGATTTCACCTGCTGGAATTATTGAACCGGCACGACGTACTTTTCGAGTTGAATCAATAGTGTCGTGAGGAACGCTATCGGTCTCGACCAGGAGTCGACCGATCAAGGTGCTCTTTCCATCATCAACGCTTCCGCAGGTCAAGAGACGAACAATCGGGGTCTGCATTAGAAATACCCCTCTTTCTTCTTCTTCTCCATTGAATCTTCATTTGCGCCATCAATCAAACGAGTTGCGCGCTCACTAAGTTTCACCGCCAAGACTTCATCTACAACTTCAGAGATGGTCATGGCTGTTGATTCAACAGCTGCGGTTAGCGGGTAACAACCCAAGGTCCTGAAGCGAACTTGCTTTAGTTCTGGTACTTCACCAGGATTTAATCGGTAGCGATCATCATCGACCATAATTAATTGATCTCCGCGCTTTACTACTTGTCGATCTTTGGCAAAGTAGAGCGGATTCACAGCAATGTTTTCTTGCTCGATGTAACGCCAGATATCTCCTTCAGTCCAATCAGATACCGGAAATACACGCATGGTTTGTCCTGGCGCTAAGCGAGTGTTGTAAGAGCGCCAAAGTTCGGGGCGTTGATTACGTGGGTTCCAGCTATGTCCTTCATCGCGAACGCTAAATATTCGTTCCTTCGCGCGAGATTTTTCTTCATCGCGTCTTGATCCGCCGATAGCAGCATCTACCTCGTATAGGTCTAGCGCCTGACGCAGCGCAACTGTCTTCATGATGCGGGTGTATTCAGATATTCCGGTTGTAAATGGATTGGCACCCGAGGCAACGCCCTCTTGGTTGGTGTGAACAATCAAATTTAACTTGTGGTCGGCGACAATCTGGTCGCGAAAAGAGATCATCTCTTTGAATTTCCAGGTCGTATCGATATGCAGCAATCGAAATGGAACTGGGGCGGGATAAAAAGCCTTTATCGCCAAATGTAGAAGAACCGAAGAATCTTTTCCGATCGAATACATCATCACGGGATTACGGAAGGATGCGGCAGTCTCGCGCAGAATCTCAATGGATTCAGCTTCGAGCGCCTTTAAAATTCCTTTGTTCACCTGCACGCGGCTACGCTACTGGTTAAACCTGAGTTCTACCTGTATTTCTTCTGGCAGCGCGGGCAGAAATGCGATGATCTAGCGCCGAAAGTGATCCGGCGAATAGGTGTACCGCAACGTGGACATGGCTCATCGGTTCTCCCATATGCCGCAAGGGCTTGCTCAAAGAATCCACTTTCGCCATTTACATTTATATAGAGATCATCGAATGAGGTGCCACCTTGTTCTATGGCCTCACTCATAACTTCGGTTGCAAACCCGATAATCGAACTAATTTTCTTTTTAGAAAGATCAGCAGTTGAAATCTCAGGGTGAACCTTGGCTCGCCAAAGAGTTTCATCCGCGTAGATGTTCCCGACCCCGCTCATGATTTCTTGATTTAAAAGCGCGGTTTTAATTCTAATTTTTCGTTTTGCAAATTTCTCTATTGTTTCTTGAAGATCAAAGTTTGCATCAAAAGGATCGCGTGCGATGTGCTGAGCAGAACTTGGAACACCATCGGTAGTTTCTTCAACCGATACCCAACCAAAGGTGCGCTGATCGTTAAAAACTAACTCGCGCTTGCGCATCTGCTTAGTTAGATCAAACTGGGCACGGACATGTTTTGCCTTGGGATGGCCTGGTTGATGAATGAGGAACTGCCCGCTCATGCCAAGATGAGCAACCAATACCTGAGGGCGATCCAAAACAAACCAGAGAAACTTGCCACGGCGATTTAAATCAATAATCTTCGCGCCCTGAATCGACTTAAGTGGTGCAATTGATTCAGGTTTTAGTGCGCGTGGATGCAAATCATGCGCTGCAACTATTTTGTAGCCTTTAACAAGACTTACTAAGCCTCGGCGAACCGTTTCAACTTCTGGAAGTTCTGGCACAACTCAACCTTTATCTAGAACGCTCAGCGCTGCAAGTGCGCTGTCATAGCCTTTATCTTCTTTGCTGCCAGGCAGACCAGCTCTTGCAGTTGCTTGTTCCAGGTTGTCGCACATGAGTACACCGAAACCAATTGGTTTGGAACGGCTGAGCGAAACATCCATCACGCCTTGAGTTACTCCTTGGCAGACATAATCAAAGTGCGGGGTTTCACCACGTAGTACAAGTCCAACGATTACTGCAACATCAAAGCCTTCGTCAAAAGCTAACTGCGCAGCCAGCGGAAGCTCAAAAGATCCAGCAACGGTGCGTACTGTGGGGTTTGCGATACCTGCCGCGTTATATCCACGTACCGCTCCGGCAACTAGCGAATCGCAAATGTCGGGGTGCCATGCGGCGGAAATTACTACCGCCTTTAGGTGAGGAAGTTGTGGAATCTTAATTTCAGGTGCATGTCCGGCCATTAGATCGCTCCTAACGCGTGGTTTAACTTATCTCGCTTAGTTTCTAAATACTTCTTATTGAATTTATTGGAAGCGATTTCTAGGGATTTAGTTGTAACCATAAATCCCTCACCCTCTAGAGCGCTTATCTTCTCTGGGTTATTGGTCAGAATAGTTAAGCCCTTTAACTTTAAGCGCTTAAGAATTTCAACGGCATCCTCGTAAGTTCGATCATCGACAGGCTGTCCGATTGAGATATTCGCTTCCACGGTATCTTGTCCAGAATCCTGCAAGGCATAGGCGCGAATCTTCTCAGCCAGACCGATACCGCGACCCTCATGATCGCGAATGTAGAGAACGTATCCATGACCGTTTTCTTGAATTTGTGAGATCGCTTCTTGTAGCTGCGGGCCACAATCACAGCGTTGCGAACCAAATACATCTCCAGTCAAACATTCTGAATGGATACGAACGAGAGGTTGCACATCATGGTTCTTTGCAAATTTAAGAACAGCGTGTTCCGCGCCGGTTGGTGAAATGTACGTGGAGATCTGCCATTGCGCGTTACCCAATGGAAGCTCAGCCCATTCAAGGTTTGCTACATCAGTGCTCTTCTTCATCGGAAGCACTCGTGAAAGCTCATCGATGGAGATAACTTCCAAGCCATGTGCTTTGGCGAATTCGGTTATCTGAGAACCACGCATCATTGATCCATCATCATTTACTAATTCAGAGAGAACTGCGCAGGGATTAGACCCAGTTAACTCACATAGCGCCATGCTTGCTTCAGTATGGCCACGACGCTGGTGAAGTCCACCCGGTACTGAAATTAGCGGAAAGACATGTCCTGGTCGCGCAAAATCCGTCGGTAGTGAATTGGCATCCGCAAGTGCGCGCAGTGTGTTTGCTCGCTCGGCAGCTGGTATACCAGTAGAACGTCCTGCGATCGCATCAACTGTGACCGTAAAGGCGGTCGTGTGGTTATCTTCATTGCGCTTGACCATTAGCGGAAGCTTTAACTTCTTGGCTGTTTCTTCAGTGATGATTCCGCAGATCACACCAGATGTATATCTGACCATAAAGCCGATATTTTCTGGGGTTGCTTTATCGGCAAGCAGGATTAGATCGGCTTCATTCTCGCGGTTTTCGTCATCGGTTACGACGATGAACTTACCCACCTTAAAATCAGAGAGTACTTTCTCTAAATTACTCATTTGCCATCCTGTCCGCGTGCAATAAGTCTTTCCACGTATTTGGCTAAAACATCAACCTCGACATTGAGGGGATCAGAGATTTTCTTTGCTGAGAGATTGGTCTTTGCCAGAGTTTCTGGAATCAACCAAACAGATACCTGATTTTGCGAGTCATTTAACTCACCTACCGTTAGGGAAACTCCTTCTATACAAATTGATCCTTGGGCAACGACGTATTTCATAAGGTGCGCCGGCACTTCAACATCCATGCGCGTCCACTCTTTATCGGCAGAGATTCCCGCAACTTTTGCAACGCCATCAACATGTCCTTGCACGATATGCCCGCCCAGTCGATCTTGCGTGCGAGTTGCAAGTTCAAGATTTACTGGTGATCCAGCAAGAAGAGCCCCAGTTGAAGTAAGGCTGAGGGTTTGCACCATTACATCTACGACAAAACATTCGTTGGTGAATGAGACAACCGTTAGACAGGTTCCATTTACGCTAACTGAATCGCCTTTGGAGATCTGGGAAGCGATTTCTGGGCTAGTTATCTCTAATTTAGCGCTGGTTTCTTGCATTTCAATTGCAGAAACGTGGCCCACGGCTTGAATCAATCCCGTAAACATCAGCGCCCGCTTTCTTCGTGGTTTGCGCTCTTGATAAGGGTTATCTTCAAATCTGCGCCGACTACTTCAACATCTGCGATCTCAAAATCTAAACGCTGTGAAATAGTGGCTACGCCCAAATCTGAAATAGAAGGGGTGCCTGAACCAAAGAAGGTTGGAGCCTGGAAGAGAATAACTTCATCTACTAGATCTGCCTTTAGGAGTGCAGTGCCGAAGGTCGGTCCGGATTCAACAAGTATTTGATTGAATTCACGTTCCTTAGCCAATGAAATCAAATCTTGAAAATCATGGGATTTTATTACGACAGTTTCAGCATCTGAATTAAGTACCTGCGAGCCTGGAGCTACTTCTCGCTCCCCCATAACAATGCGAACCGGGTTCTTGCCCAAACCCTTGCTTGTAAGCAGTGGATTGTCGGCCAGAACAGTTGCTGTTGAAGTAAGTATTGCGTCAGCCTGTGAGCGAAGCGCGGCTACATCAGCTCGTGCAAGCTCGCTGGTAATCCATTTAGAACTTCCGTCACTTGCCGCAACTTTTCCATCCATAGTTGAGGCGATCTTCCAAGTTATTCGCGGACGATCTTTGGCAATCTTGGTTATCCAAGCGCGATTATCGAAAGCGGCTTCGCTTTCGAGCAGTCCTGCTACAACTTCAATTCCTGAATTTCGTAGCTTTGCAGTGCCACCTGCCGCAATCGGATTTGGATCTGTAACTGCATAAACAACTTTTGAGATGCCAGCATCAATAATCGCTTCTGTGCAAGGCGGAGTTTTTCCTTGATGGTTGCAGGGTTCCAGCGTCACATAAATTATCGAACCCACTGGAATCTCTTTGGCCGCCTTGATCGCAACGACTTCAGCATGATCTGCCCCCTGATGAAAACCTTCGCTAATGAATTCTCCTGTTGCGCTAGTTATAACTGCACCAACAATTGGATTTGGGAATGTTTTACCTAAACCAAGATGTGCGCACTCGATGGCGCGCGCCATCGCACTTTCTGCACTTAAGACTTGGTTCATCTTCAACACCCTTGCTCGAGAATCGGTGTTGCATCTCGGGGGTGGAAAAAGCAGTGGCAGCCGACGCACTATCCCTCTAGCAAAAACTAAATGCGCAAAGGGTGCGACAGCTACACGTTGGTTTTCTCTCATCCGGACTTTAACCGTCGGTTCGGGAATTACACCCAATCCACCGGTCACTGGCTATGACCGGGTCGCAGACTTTCACTGCCGGTTCGAAATTACATCGACCCCGAAAAACAACAAGGTCATCATAACACCCAGAAATAACGATCTGTAGGTGAGTTAAGCAACACCTATCGCATCAACGACGAAGATTAGAGTTTCATTTGGTCCAATTGGTCCGCCACCTTGGGCGCCATAACCAAGATCAGGTGGAATAACTAGTAAACGTCGACCGCCAACTTTCATTCCTGGAATACCTTGCTGCCAACCTACGATCACATTTGCCAATGGAAATGTGGCGGGTGATCCACCATTCCAAGAAGATTCGATTAGCTGTCCATTGGACCAAGTCATTAGCGTGTAATGCACTGTCATAGTTGATGTTGGTAGAGCTTCTGCACCGCTACCAACGATGATGTCTTTTGTCACCAAGGTAGTTGGTGGGCTACCGGCGGGTGCACCGATTGTTGGCGCTTCTCCTTGATTGGTTGTAACAGTAGGCAAGTTATCTGATGAAGCGCTCATTTCTTTTTCTCCACATCCGGTAAGTAACAGGGCTGATACAGCAAGTAGTGCAAATACCTTTTTCATTACTTCTTTTCTCCTTCACCAATTTCTTGAATCAATTTAAATTCTCCAGAACCAAGTTGGCCTTGATCTCGGTACATCTCAAGCTTGGCGCGAGTATCGGCGATATCTAGATTTCTCATCGTTAATTGACCGATGCGATCGACCGGTCCGAAGGCAGCATTTTCAGTGCGCTCCATAGAAAGTTTTTCAGGATGGTAGCTAAGCGCGGGACCAGTTGTATTGATAATTGAGAAGTCATCTCCGCGACGCAGGCGAATAGTTACTTCACCGGTTACTGCGGAGGCAACCCAACGTTGCAGCGATTCGCGCAACATTAGAGATTGTGGATCTAACCAGCGGCCTTCGTAAAGTAGACGACCTAAGCGGCGACCCTCTGCATGGTAGTTAGCAATTGTGTCTTCGTTATGGATTGCACTTAACAAGCGCTCATATGCGATAAACAAGAGCGCCATACCTGGTGCTTCATAAATGCCACGGCTCTTTGCTTCAATAATGCGGTTTTCAATCTGATCAGCCATTCCGAGACCATGGCGACCGCCGATCTCGTTAGCGGCTTTCATAAGTTCTACAACGTCAGTGAAATCTTTTCCATTAATTGCAACCGGGCGGCCTTGAACGAATTGGATCTTCACATCTTCTGATGTGATAGATACCGAGGAATCCCAGAACTTAACGCCCATAATTGGATTTACGATCTCGATCGAGGCATCTAGATTTTCGAGATCTTTCGCTTCATGTGTTGCGCCCAAGATATTGGCATCTGTTGAATATGCCTTTTCTACGCTGTCGCGATATGGGAAGTTATGAGCCACCAACCACTGTGACATTTCCTTACGGCCACCGAGTTCGCGAACAAAATCTGCATCCAGCCAAGGCTTATAGATTCTTAGATTTGGATTAGCTAAGAGACCGTAACGATAAAAACGCTCAATATCGTTGCCCTTATAGGTCGAACCATCTCCCCAAATTTCAACAGAATCTTGCAACATCGCACGTACCAAAAGTGTGCCGGTTACTGCGCGTCCAAGAGGTGTCGTATTGAAATACTGCTTGCCGCCAGAACGAATATGAAATGCACCGCAAGCGATTGCAGCAAGTCCTTCTTCAACTAGCGAAGTTTTGCAATCTACGAGGCGAGAAATTTCTGCGCCGTACTCTTTTGCACGAACTGGTACAGAGTCAATATCAGTCTCGTCATACTGGCCAAGATCTGCCGTGTAAGTGCATGGAATCGCACCCTTATCGCGCATCCAGGCAACTGCTACCGAAGTATCGAGGCCACCAGAGAATGCGATGCCGACTTTTTCGCCGACTGGAAGAGATGCAAGTACTTTGGACATGCGCGCAAGTCTAACGGTTGAGAAGGGTTGCTAGCGCAGGCTTAACTTTCCAGAGCGAGATCATCTCCTGATAGCGCTTTTCCTCAGAGGAATCGCCTTTCGCACCTGTCTTTACTGCGCGAATCATCAAATTTCTTGGGGTGTGTTCTCCCCCGATGAATTCAATAGCTTCAACGCGATAGCCAGATAACTTCATGATCTGTATCCGTAAGCCGTCAGTGATCAAGTCACCCAATCTCTCTTTCATAATTCCATTCTTTGTAACCATCGACCACGGCTCAGGTATCTCAACCATTTGGGCTTGAATATCGTGATGGCAACACGGAGCAACTAATACTAGTTTTGCACCGGCTGTTACCGACCAAGCAAGCGCGTCATCTGTTGCCGTATCGCAGGCATGGAGTGCAATAGCAATGTCTGCACTCTTTAAGGTGGTCTCTGAAATTTCTTCGGCTCTAAACTCTATGGAATCTGAAATACCTAGCTTCTTAGCGATCTCATTATTTCGAGCGCGCGCACTTTCGCGAATATCAATACCAACTACCTTGACCGCAATTCCCTCACTACGTAAATACTGATGGGCAGCAAATGTTAGATAGGCATGGCCACAGCCGAGATCCACGATGGTTAGCGGGTGCTTCGCATCTGGTTTAGCAATATGCCCAGCTTCTATCGCTGAATTTAAGGATGGAATCAAAAGACGAAGGAACTCTTCGACCTGTAAGTATTTATCATTCTTGCTCGCCTTAACTTTTCCACCAGAGTCCGATATTCCAACTTCAATCAAGAAAGGATCTGATGGATCAAGTAGTCGACTCTTATTTCGATCATGTGAAAGGTCTGCGCTGAATTCACCACGTGCTCGATTAATTAACGCTTCGCCTTTCTTAGTGATTCGAAGTGAAATCGATTGATCTTTCTCTTCGAGATGGATGTTGGCAAAGCCCGCTTCTAATAAGCCCAGTTTTAGAAATTCTTGAGGCGAGTAATTCTTAGTCGTCATTGCTCGCCCATCGCTCTGAGCTACCTGGTATTTAATTTCACCTTTGATTAATACTGGCTTCACATCAATTCGCTCATTTGGAGTCTGCATATTGCGCCGTCTGCCAGAGAGAACCAGCCTTACAAAGTTATCGGATCTACCGAGCTTCTCAACGATTTCTTTGAGCGCTTCAGCGAGCGGTGTAGCCATGTAATTAAAGTACCGTAACTTTCATCAATCACTTGGTTAAGTTAATTCGGAATCCTGATCGTTACCGCTAATCCACCTAATTGGCTTTTGCTAAGTTCGAGTTGCCCGTTATGTTCTTGAACTATCGCTGCGATGATGCTTAGGCCCAGACCGGAACCACCGCTTTCGCGCGATCTAGAAGGATCAAATCTATTCATAAACTTGATTTCACTGCCGTAGGCCGATTCAGGTAGCCCTGGACCTCCATCTTCGATCTTCAACTCTGCACGCTTTCCTATATTGCGAAGCGAGACTGAGACAGGAGCATCGCTTGGAGTATGACGAAGAATATTTGATAGGCAATTTTGAATTAAGCGACTTAGGTGTTCGCGAGAGCCCTGTACGAAGCAATCGTCGGGTATTTCAGTAGTAACAATGCGCGACTTGTTTAACACATGGAAATCATTGAGATGGGCTTTAACTAGTTCGTCGAAATCAACTTCTGCAAAATCAACTGGCTTACTCTCTCCAAGTTCGGCCAGCAGTAAGAGGTCATGAATTAGGCTTTCCATTCTCTCTATTTCAGAACCAACTCTTGAGAATGCGCGCGCCTGATCAGGTGCTTGAGTAAATTGACCCTTGCTAAGCATCTCGTTGTATCCCTTAATAACCGTCAACGGAGTTCTAAGCTCGTGTGAGGCATCACCGAGAAATCTCTGCATCCGCTGTAGCGCTTGCGCATCTAGCCCGCGGTTATGGCGCCTTAAGAAGTAAATTGAGAAAAATATTGCTAAAGCATCCGCTCCAGCGGTGAATATGCCCAGGTTCTTCAAATTTGATATGAAATTTTCATTCAACTCATCGAGCGATGATGCAATAACTAGATAGTCCCCGCCTGCAATTGCTGCTGACTGAAAACGAAACTCCGTCGGTTTTGCAGTCGTTACCGCGCCCGCTAGCCCTTTTCTAACTAAAGATAAGTCAGAAATACCTGGATAAATCAATTGAGATTCATTGATAATCGTCTCATCGCCCTCTTGCGTTACTAAGGAGAGCGTTAAATCTAAACTTTCATCTTCGATCGTCAAGATTGCGGCCGAAATTGCTTCAGATGGAAATGCGTTAACTCTGGTCACGACTTTTTGAAGTGATTGATCGATCTGCGCTAGATCTGAACTCCTGGCAGCAAGAGTTGCGTATCCTCCGATAAGTGTTGAAAGGACTGTGGTTACGATAATTGAGATTACCGCGAACTTGCTACCTGACTTCTTCATACTTACTTCTGCTCGGATTTTTGCCCCGGCTTTGGCTCCTGGATTACAAAGCCCACGCCTCGCACAGTCTTTATCCCCTCAAACCCATCGCGATGTAACTTCTTACGCAGATATGAAATGTATGTATCCGCAACAGTGCTCTCAGATTCGAAGGTAATTCCCCAGACTTCATCGAGAAGTAAGCTCTTGCTAAGGACGCGGTTCTTGTTTTCGACCAACACTTGCAAAAGTCGGAATTCGGTTGGAGATAAGTCAACTATTTCTCCAGCAAAGGTTACGGTGTGGCTTGCTTCATCCAACTTAATTGGTCCGCAACTAAGATCGGTACCAACTGAAGATGTGATTTGGGAGCGACGTAAAATTGCCTTTACTCGCAATAGCAACTCTTCTAGACCAAAGGGCTTTGTTACATAATCATCCGCACCGAGAGTTAAGCCACGAGTGACATCAACGCGATCTGCTCGCGCACTTAGCATCAAGGCGGGAGTGTTATCTCCGGTTGAACGGAGTCTTTCAACTAATTCAAAGCCATCCATTAACGGCATATTGATATCAATTATCAATAGATCGGGTTTCTTATTTCGAATCGCAGTCAAAGCTGACATACCATCAGAAGCCGTGGAAGTTTCAAAGCCTGCGATGCGAAGGGCATCGCCTAGTAGTTCGCGAACCCCGGCTTCGTCATCTACGATTAAAATCATCTCAGCCATGCGCTAAGCCTTTCATGTCGGCGATGAAATAGCCAAGCCTCTCTCAGAAATCTCATCGATCAGGGTGTTTTCACCGAAATTTCACAAACTTAACCTTGATACTTAGGGCTGATCAACAAAGGTGTATTAGAGAAAGCGTAGCCAGGTGAATAAGTCTAGAACTTCGGCAGTAGCTGCTCTCGTCATTGCCTTATCACTTTTTTCCCCACAATTAGCAAGTGCAGACAACCGAGCCTCGCGCACTCCATCGCCATCAGATGTAAATACTGATTTCAAATCTGCGGTAGAGAAGTTTAAGCAAGATCAAAAAACATTTATCGAAGCGGTTAAGGCCTATGACGCGGCAAGACGTGCAATCAACAAAGCATTTAAAGAGAGCGTTGATAAAGCCTTATCCGATGCGAAATCACTAAGTGCACCAGGGCAAACTCAACTTCAAAAACGTCAAAGCGCTGTAGCAAAACAGAGCGCAGTTATAGCTGCTACAGCAATTAGAGATGCAGCCATTGAAGCGCTTGGACCTGCACCAGTGGCACCGACTCCACCAGCTAAAGCACCGCGGATGGACAAAGGTAAGAAACCACCAGCTGTTGTTTCACCAAGCCCAACTGCAGATTAATCAATTTCTGCCAGCGGCATATTTCTTAACGTTTCACGATTATGGCTCTTTGATCTCTCGTGATGTTTACGAATTTGTAGTTCAAAACTTTTAATCGCTTCATCAAAAGCTGCTAGATCATTAAATTCTGCGGCCTCTGACCGCATCAGCGGTCCCGATCCATGTGAAGTCAGGATAACTCGATGTGCGTGCTTTCCCTGACGAGGATTCTGTTCGTGCAAGATCTCAACTTCAACGCGATCGATGACAACGCTAAATCGCTCCATACTGAGTAACTTCTCTTGCGCAATCTCGCGAAAATCTTCAGCAAGTTCGGCGTGACGGGCATGAATAACAATTTTCATATTCTCTCCCTGTGTAACTACTTTGTGGTTACAACCATTCCACTAATCAACTGTTTTGGGTAGAGGTAGAAGGGGAAGTTACGGCTTTAAAGAGGTAGCGCTACTACCAGGGCGGTAACCACCAGCGCATAGAGTGCGCTTTGGGCAAGAATCTTTACCGCGGTTTTGCGATCTGCCGCTCGCGCTGCTTGGTCTGAGACCTTTGAAAGCTTTCCTAGAGAGCCAAGGTTGAAAGTTCCGGCAAAACCATACGCCAGACAGAAACGTTTACGAGATTGCACCCAACCTATAGACATAACTAGGGCGGGTAAGAAAATTGTGAACCGTGATTGTCGACTAGCTTCGTTAGAGATTAGCGTCGCTGTTGAAGATAAAGTAAGAATCAAACCCAGCAGCGCAACCATGCGGCGGCGCGTTATTTCTCCCCCGCCGATATTGCATGTACCGGGTATGTACTCGGCTTGACTCAATTAAGCATCCTCAAGTTCATCTTCGTCTTCATCGATCCAAGCATTAGCTGGTGCATCTTCTTGACGTTGTGCCCAAGAGAGGAAACTTCCTACTGCGCGAAAGGCGACAGCAAGAACGGCGAAGAATGCCAGCGTTCTGCGGAAGATTTTCATACGCTAAAAATACTCTCTTTAACGAAAAATTTCCTTATTTAGCGGCGTGCAACGCTGAATCGATATCGGCCCACAGATCTTCAACGCTTTCAATACCGACAGAAAGTCGAATCAAGGTTTCTGGGACGCTCGCGCTCTCGATTGGCCAACGGCGGCGACGTTCCCAAAGGGATTCAACCCCGCCAAGGCTTGTTGCAAAGGTGACGATTTTCGAAGATGCGCAGACCTTATCTGTGCTCGCTGCATCGCCGATATATTCAAAGGAAACGATCGCCCCGAAGCTCTTCATTAACGCTTTGGCTTTTTCATGTTGCGAATCAGTTGGCAGCCCTGGGTAACGAACATTTCTTACCAGTGGGTGCGCGCTTAAGCGTTTGGCAAGCTCCAGCGCGTTTTCACATGATTTCTGAAAACGCAACGGGAAGGTGCGAATGCCGCGCAGTGCAAGCCACGCTTCAAATGGTCCTGGAATTGAGCCGTTGAATTTACGGGCATCTTCTAAAGTCTTAAATTGTGCGGCATCTTCGGTGCTTAGCGAGCCAAGTACGACATCGCTATGTCCGGCCAAATACTTCGTTACCGAATTCATAACGATATCTGCGCCAAGAGCTAGTGGTTTCTGGCTCAGCGCAGTCGCAAAGGTATTATCCACTGCAACTGTTACGCCCTTTTCTTTAGCAGCTTTAATCAGTGTTGGAAGATCTGCGACTTCTAGTCCAGGATTCGTTGGCGATTCGATCCAGAGCAGTGTTGCACCTGGTAATTCATTAACAACTTCTGAAGTATTTGTTACTGATACAAAGGAAACCTTTAGGCGATTTGCTTTGGCATAGTTATTGAGGAGAGTCATAGTTCCTGAATAACCTTCATGAGAAGCAATTACCTTTGCTCCAACAGGTAGCGTTGAGAAGACGGCAGTAACTGCTGCCATTCCAGATGAGTAAGCCAGGGTTCGTCCGCCTTCAAAAGCGCTAATCGCTTCTTCAAGTGCTAACCAAGTTTCATTTCCGTAACGCCCGTAACCAACTGCGCCACCTGCAACAAATGTTGAGTTGAGTGAGATGGGAGGATTTAAGGAACTATCTGGACCACTTGCCGGACGTCCAGCAGTGACTGCGATCGTCTCGGGACTTAAACCTTTATCTGGATTCATGGCGTAAGCCTAATCCTTTGCCAGCACTGCCATCGCTGCATTATGGCCCGCGATACCGCTTACTCCTCCGCCGCGTCGCGCACCCGCGCCAGCGAGATAGATGTGGGAATCATCTGTTTCAGATCCCCAAGTGAGTGAAGCGCTTTCAGTTCCATCTATAAATGGGAAATCTAAATCGCGATGGAAGATATTTCCACGGGGCAGACCAAGATCGTTATCTAAATCAATAGGAGATTTCGCTTCAATTGCCAATGAACCATCGCTGCAGACAGCTAGTACTGATTCGATTGGCTCTTCTAAATATTGATTGAGGCTAGAAATAGCCGCCGCCTTAGCGGACTCTTTTGCTCCGGAAGGATCTGCATCAAAGAGCGCAGCAGGTGTGTGCAGACCAAAAAGAGTCAAGGTATGGAAACCACGTTGGCTCAAATCAGGAGAAAGAATTGTTGGGTCGGTCAAGGTATGGCAATACATTTCAAGTGGCAGATCACTTGGGATATCACCACGCTTGGCAACTTGATATGCACTTTCTAATTGCGAATATGACTCGTTGATATGAAAGGTTCCGGCAAATGCGAGTTTTGGATCCATTCCAGATTTTAAACGTGGAAGTCGAGAGAGCAACATGTTTATCTTCATCTGCGATCCTTCAAGAGATGAAGGCGCGCTCTTGCCGCGTAACTTCGCCAGAGTTTGTGGTGCTCCGGCAAACAATAGATCTGTGGCTACGTATCTCTTGCCGGATGCAGTAGTAATTGCAACACCGTTAGCGCCCGATTCAATTTCAGTTACATGTGAATTCAAATGGATTTCTACACCGTTCAACAGTGCAACACGATTTAACTCGGTGACAAAGGCTCCCATTCCTCCTTGAGGAACTCGCCATTGCCCAGTTCCGTTACCAATCAGGTGATACAAGAAGCAGCGATTTGCCTGCAGATCCTGTGCCGATGTGAATGTTCCAATCAGCGCATCAGTTAGTACGACGCCGCGAACTAGATCATCTTGGAAACGATCTTGAATAACCTCACCAATTGGCCGCTCCATCATGAACTTCCAAGCTTCTGGAAGACCGATCTCAGATTTCAAATCTGCGGCAGATTTAAGAGGTTGCAACATATACGGGGCAATCCGCTCGGCCAGAGCCGCAATCTCGTTATAAAACTCCTGCCACTTCTTGCCTTCTTCATCTCCGCCAGTTAACTCACGAAAGCTCTCAGCAGTTCGAGCATCCCAGTTTTGGGAGATCAGAAGCCCGCCGTCTTTACCGCCTTTCTTATAGGGCGTATATGAAGCGATGGAGCGCTCTAGCGTTTTAAAGTTAATTCCTAAATCCGAAACTATCTGATCCGGCAGTAGTGAAACTAGATAGGAGTAACGAGAAAGTCGCGCATCGTATTCGGGAAAGGGGCGCACACTTGTTGTTGCTCCGCCTAGTTCGGAAGCGCTTTCGAGCAAAACAACGCTCTTTCCCGCTTTAGCTAAATAAGTTGCAGCAACAAGTCCGTTGTGGCCACCACCAACGACAATTGCATCGTATTTCTTATCACTAGTCATTGTTTATTTAAGTTTATTTAAACGCGCGAGCCATGCGATCGAAGGCTTCATTAATTATCTCTGGGCTTGTTGCGAAGTTAAGGCGAACATAATCTTTTCCTAATGGGCCATAGATATGGCCGGGATTAAATGCCACCTTCGCACGCTCGACTATTGCTGCACCTGGATCATCACCGAGATTTAATTGACTCACATCAAGCCAAGCTAGATACGAGCAATGTGGCGCTGTGTACCCAATCGCTGGAATCTTTTCTTTGATTAGTTGGGCAATGAGCTTTCTATTGTGGTCTAGCTGATCTAGAACGGTGTCTAGCCAAAGTTCACCTTTTTCAAAGGCAGCCACCGTTGCAAAAGCGCCCAGCAATGAAGCGCGATAGTGCATTGCTGGTGGAAGTTCGTTTAACTTCTCATGCATTTTGGCGCTTTGCGAAATGATGATTGCGCACTTGAGCCCTGCGATATTCCAACCTTTACTTGCTGCATTGACGGCGACTCCGACTTCAGCAGCATCTTCACCAAGTGCCAAGAGTGGAGTAAAGGGTTGCTCTTTATATGTTAGTGGTGCATGAATTTCATCGGAGATAACTATGACGTTGTGTTTCTTAGCGAGAGCAACAAGGCGCAGTAAATCTTCTTTGCTGTAGACCTTGCCCATAGGATTATGAGGACTGCAGAGTAAATGAACCTTTATGCCGCTTTGATAAGCCTTTTCAATCCCAGCCCAATCGTGGCTCCATCCGGAACCATCTGGTTCTGCTGCGTTCTTTATATATGGAACATCGACCATCGAAACCTTGGTCTCATTGATCCAGGTGTAGAAGTTTTGATATACGGGTGAACTGATTAGAACTTTTTCTCCTGGCTTAGCAAAGACGCGCAATAGCTCGACTACGGCTACTCCGACATCTGTTGCGATGCGCACAAAAGTTGGATCTACATCCCAGTTCCAACGACGCTTGGCAAAACCCGCAAAAGATGTTCCCATCTCAGGGATCGAGCCGAGGTAACCCAAATCGGATTTCAAAATCATCTCTGAAAGGACTTCGCGGATTCCGTCGGCTACCGGAAAATCCATCTCGGCGACAGGCAACGGAAGGATGTCATGGGTAAAGCCGCGCCACTTTTCGCTGCGATGCGTTTGTAACTCAGCAAGCGAAGGTGCAGAAACTAGGAGATCACTCATGTGCGTGAGTATGCCAGTTAAGCCTCATTTGGTGAAAGGCGGCGCGTTGAATTTCGCACGACAAGCGTTGTGGGAAGTACTAATGAATGTGGCGCTGCGCTGGGTTTTCTCAACCTTTCCATAATTGACCATGCAGCCATCTCACCCATTAACTGCACTGGCTGCTCAATAGTTGTTAGATCGGTGTATTCAGCCATTTCATGTCCATCAAAACCTACGATAGAAATATCATCAGGAACCTTTAGGCCATGGCGTCGCGCCGCTTGCATTGCACCCAAGGCCATCTCATCTGATTCGCAAAAAATTGCAGTGGGGCGATTCGGACGGGCGAGGAGATCATCCATCGCTCTCGCTGCGGTGTGCAATGTGAAATCACCGTGGACTTCACGAGATGGAACCCACTCAATATTATTTTCGTGCAGAGCCTGCAGAAAACCTTTGCGGCGATCTTGAGGAACGCTAAAATTAAATGGATCATCCGGGTGTCCAGAAAGCAAACCTATTTTCTTATGACCTTGATTTACCAAATGTTGGGTGGCGGTACGGGCAGCAGCAACATCGTCGATGGCAACACTGGAACATTTATCGTGATGCATTCCGACTAAAGAGACTGGTATCCCTAAATTCAAAATCGAGTCGAACTCTTCTTCAGTAGGCGGCAAGCTGATAACAATCAGCGCATCAACTCGACCCTTTAGCAGTTGGTGTTGAAAGAGTCGTTCGCGGCCTTTCATCTGGCTGAAGTTATAGAGAAGAAGATCAAAACCTGCTTCGCGTAGTGCTTGTTCTGCACCGCTAATCACTTGGGCGAAATACCAACGTGAAATATAAGGAGCTACAACTCCGATGCTATTAGTTCGACCGAGCGGGGTTTTACTTGTTGCTGGAGAAATTGGATAGTTGAGTTTCTCTGCAGCAGCCATGATCTTGGCGCGAGTTGCATCGTTTACGTGGTGAAAGCCGCGAAGAGCGCGTGAGACGGTGGCGGTTGAAACTCCAGCTTCTTCAGCAATCTCTTTGATACCGGCCACAACTCCCCCTTTCGCTCAGCCTGCAACTTTTGAAAATTTCTGCAAAAGTTTATGTAAGAACTGCAAAAGTACGGCAAGGCAACCTTAAGTTGCAAGGGGCGGAGCCAGATTATTTAAAGAAGGTTATATAAAGAAGGTTATTTAAAGAAGGTTATTTGGCTTCCAAGATCATTGCGACAGAGTTGATACACCAGCGCTGATCTGTTGGGACGTCATAACCTTCGCCTTGGAAGACGTGGCCAAGATGTGAATCGCATGCGCCACATCGAACTTCGGTTCGATGGCGTTCTGGTAGTGATCGATCTTCGAGCAATCTAACTGCATCATCGGCGGTCGGCGCATAGAAAGATGGCCAGCCGCAACCTGAGTGGAACTTAGTTTCTGAGCGAAAGAGTTCTGCGTTGCAAGCTTTGCAGCGATATACGCCCACAGTTTCGCTATCGGTGTATTCGCCTGTGAATGGAAGTTCGGTAGCTCCATTGCGAAGAACGTCGTAAGAGTGCGGATCTATCCTCGCCTTTAGCGCATCTTCATCTATCTCAACTTTTTCCACCATTAGATGCTCGCTCCTTGAGGAAATGCAGTTCCAGTACTTGAGTGGCAATCATAACCGTTGGGATTCTTGGCTAGATATTTCTGGTGATACTCCTCGGCCAAGTAATACTCAACACCACTAGCGCTCAAAATTTCAGTGACGATTGGACCAATTCCATCTGCGGTTAAAGCACCTTGGTACAACTCTTTAGTTGCGAGCGCTTGCGCCATTTGTTCAGGCGTTGTTGTGTAGATCGCGCTGCGATATTGAGTTCCGATGTCTCCACCTTGCGCATTAAGTGAAGTTGGATCGTGCATTGTCCAAAACTCTTCTAGTAATCTGCGATAAGTAACAACCGCGGGATCGAATTCAACACAGACCATTTCGGCATGACCGGTTGCACCCGTGCAAACTGCTTCATAGCTCGGATTGGCAGTTGTGCCGCCCATGTAGCCAACGCTGGTATTTGTTACTCCATCAATCTTCCAATAACGCCTTTCAGCGCCCCAGAAACAGCCAGTTGCGAAATATGCGATCTCCATAACGCGCATTCTTTCAGGTGATAGCGATTCCTGCTCAGTTAGGTAATCTAGCCCTACCTGCGCCCCCGTAGCTCAGGGGATAGAGCACCGCCCTCCGGAGGCGGGTGCACAGGTTCGAATCCTGTCGGGGGCACGCGACCTAAATCACCTCACTTTTATCAAATCTCTTTCCATTCATCCTTGTTTATCAACCTAGTAACAGGGAGAATTACCTACTTACGCGAGAAGATTTTTAACTTAGCGCGTCTTCGTTTTCACTGCGCTCACCAGAAGGAGATAACTCATGGATTGGCGACATCAATCAGCATGCCGCGATGAAGATCCAGAGCTCTTCTTCCCTGTTGGAAATACTGGCCCAGCCTTAACTCAGATCGAAGAGGCGAAGAAAGTTTGTAATCGCTGCATCGTTAAAGATGCTTGTCTAGCCTGGGCGTTAGAGAGCGGACAAGATGCTGGAGTTTGGGGCGGTCTCTCTGAAGATGAGCGCCGTGCACTTAAGCGCCGTGCGGCACGTAATCGTGCGCGCATGATGGAGCAGAACAACTCCATTTAGTTTTAAACCCAGTTAGATTGGAAAAGTTAATCGCGCCTCGGTTCCTGCAGGTGTCCGAACTAAATCTATATTTCCGCGTAACTCATTTTCAGTCAATGTGCGCACTATCTGTAAACCAAGGTTTGAAGATTCTGCCAGTGAGAATCCCTTTGGTAAACCGACCCCATCATCAAAGATAGTTATCTCAGCACCGCTTTGGCTGCGCGCTACCGTAATAGTCAAATGATTTCCTGATTCGGCGAGCCCGTGTTCAAGCGCATTATGAATTAACTCAGTTACGACTAAAGAAAGTGGCGTCGCGATACGCGGATCAAGGGCTCCGAGTTCACCGGTACGAGCAATTTGTAGTTGTCCCATTCGAGGGCTGAGGTCTAAGGCGTGAGCTACTAGACGATCGAGCACATCGTCGAAGGCAACAGATGCTTCGGCACTGCTTGAAAGAGTCTCGTGAACGAGAGCGATAGATGCGATGCGACGGACTGCTTCATTTAAAGCAGCACTTGCGGCCGGGTCTTCAATGCGGCGCGATTGCAAGCGAAGCAAAGCAGATACCGTCTGTAGATTATTCTTAACGCGATGATGAATCTCGCGAATAGTTGCATCTTTAGTTACGAGTTCACGCTCACGACGACGCAGTTCTGTCACGTTCTGCAAGAGCACAATTGCACCGATACGGTCGCCGCCCGCAAGTAAGGGAAGAGCCAATAGATCTACTGTTCCGCCAGCGTTTTCTATCTCTACTCGACGCAACGCTTTGCCACTTAAACCTACTTCAATCGCTTCTTCATGTGCTTCAAACTTCAAAACGGAGACGCTCCGGGCGGCCTGTCCGAGATTGTTGCCTTCGAGTTCACCAGTCCAACCCATTCTGCTAAAGGCAGATTTTGCATTTGGACTGGCATAAATGATTGCACCGTTGATATCAAGGCGAATCAATCCATCGCCTACGCGCACCGCAGGATCAAAGAGCTCGCTGTGTTCGGTATAGGGAAAAGTTCCTTCCGCCACCATGCGATAGACGTTGTGGGCTACTTCTCGATAATTAAGCTCTAGGCGGCTTGGTTGGCGCATAAGTTCGGCGTTGCGGTGGCGCGAAATTACCGCGATTACTTGATCTTCCAGAATTACCGGAATCGTCTCTTCCTTAATAAAGATTTCACCAAACTTTTCAGGTTGCGCATCTCTAATGATTTCAGCCTCTGAAAGCGCCTGATCAATTCGCGGACGTGAGCCCCATGCGATTTCATCGCCGATCACATCCTGGTTAAAGACTGTCGCAGCCGTTGTTGGTCGAATATGTGCAACAGCTACATAGCCAGAAGGCCAGGTTTTAAAGTCTTTGCGAAGCGGAACCCATAAAATTAGATCTGCAAATGAAAGGTCTGCCAAGAGTTGCCAATCAGCGGTTAACTCGCGAATTCGTCTAATCTGTTTGGAATCAAGCGGACTGCGATCTCGTAAAAACTCTTCTAACTTAGGCATGGCGAACTAATCCTGCAACCACTCTTGAAGCGCTGGCTTAATCTCTTGGGTAGCGAACCAAGTTAACTCTTCACCATCTGATGAGACCAAGAAGGCGCATTGCACGCTCTCCCATTTGGCAACATCCTTTAGAATTACAAAGTTTTCACCGTGCTCGGCTATCTCGGGATCGCTAACTTCAAGAGCCAAGATAAAGCCTGGCTTTGCGGGATTGGTGCGCATCTCCAACGCTTCGTCGGCGGCGAGCATAGAGAGAATGAATTCGCCTTCTTCTTCATCCATCTCGCTATTTGCCGTTAGAAACTTAATTGTTGGGGCATATAAAGGTCCGCACTCCATGGCTTGTGACTCGAGGAATGTAGCAATTTCTTCGACTTTTACAGGAAGATACCCACGCATAGCGCTAAGGGTATAAGAGATTTAGGAAGTGTCTTACTTGGAGGAATCAGCGCTTATCGCCTGCGCCATTTTGGCTATTTCTTTACGCAGCGCTCCCCTTTCGGCGGCTTGATGCAGAGTTGTACGTTCTTCGATCGCTAACTGACAAGATCGCAGATCCCAAGGCAGGTTCCAAAGAACCGCAGACCTAATTGGCAATTTCCGAGAAGAGTTTAATTCGGGTCCGCGTTTACTGGAGGCGTGAGTATTAACAAGATGAATATCGGCGGAAGTCGATATTTTTGCAAAACTCTGAGTGAATTCATCAAAACGTTTCTGTGCGAGAAATGTTGAAATGGTGGTGAGTACCAAGTGATCGGCGCTGCGAACTGCCCAGATCTTGGCAGCAGAACTCCACCGTCTATCCGAAAGTTCCCTCGCCAAGAAGGCGACCGAGCCAAGATCAATCACTATCTGATCAAAAGATTTGCCTGCCGCGCTTATGCGTTGCTCAAATTCAGTGATTGTCTCTTGGGTTAATTCCATTACCGATAAGTTCTCGGAGAAATCACGCCAGCTTGCCTCGTTAGATAACTTACGAAGATCCAATAGAGAAGCAATAGCAGGGGCTTGAAAGTTAGCTTCGATCAACAAAGTCTTCACCGCCAATAGGGCGCTCTCTTGTGCCAGATTAATTGCGACCGTTGTATTGGCCGTTGTATGGCCGATACCTCCAACCGCAACAACCTTGGCACGGTACTTGGCGGCGGGGTGGATCATGGGTGCACGAAGACCGGAAGATCTAATGTTTTCTAAGATAACCAAGGTGAGATTTTCTGGCGATGTTGGCCGTGCAAAAATATTTGAGAACCCGCGATCATTTCCAGATTGATCAGCAAAACCAAATAGAGAAACAACTGGAGATGCTAATTTCGATATCTCAAGAGCGCTAGCGCCTGGTAAGTCGGTAGAGAAGATAAGTAGAAGTCTCTTTCCGGAATTGGCAGAGACTGCCCTTTGCAATTCTGAGAAATCCATTACGCGAGCGATGACGTTCCATCCCTGGCCAAATAAAGCGCTCGATACCAAGCTCTCAAATTCAGGATCTGAGATAGCAGTGACAACCGTGGGTACGTCCAATGGATCCATATCTAGCCCAGTGCGCGAACAATTACTAGTCGGCCGCTAACTGTGGCATCGAGCAGTTTTATGATTTGAGAATCAATCAGCGAGATTGTTAGCGCGATATCAGATGAAAAATTGGCAGATTTTCTATCGATGGATCTGATGTAAGCGTTCTTCACAACTACTTCCGGCATGCCAATTTGAACTCCGCCCATCGCAGACTCAGGTACCCAATAAATATTGATCACCTCGCCGATTGAGATATCGCTTGGTAAATCTGTGGTGCGCACAGCTATTGGCACTAGTTGCGTTCTTTGAGTCGGTGCCAAATCGCTCACGTCATCAATTGAAATTAACTCTCCGGCGCTCTGCGCTCGAGTTATATAACTACCTTCTAGCGGTATATTGCTTGAGATGTATCGCGACGCGCTCTCCCCTAGCGCCACCTTCACCAATGCAATCTGATCACGCGATATTTCAACACCAGGTGCCAGTGCGCTCTTTGCTACCCAGTAACTATCAGTTCTGTTGCCGAGCGCTGTCAGAGCAAGAGCCGAGATCAGCGCTGCGGCAAAGAGCGATACTGCAACGATAAATCGAGTCTGAGCCGCCTTCTTCTGTGTATTCATAGTGGGGTACTAAATGCCATCAGTGCGCGCCCACCG
>JAIYCF010000116.1 GCA_027488165.1 Streptomycetaceae bacterium | reverse complement strand
TCATCTTCTTCTGATGGCCATGTGCGGTGTCTACAACAAGGACATCTGCTCCAAAAGAAACCAACTTCGCCGCTTTTTCTGCGATATCCCCGTTAATGCCAACAGCAGCTGCAATACGCAAGCGAGACTTTGCATCTAAAGCTGGCTTATATAAAGTGGCGCGTAGGGCTCCCGTGCGAGTTACGATTCCGACGAGTTCGCCATTTGCAGATACAACGGGTGCAACAGTGCGCACCTTTTCGTTTAGAAAATCAAATGCTTGCCGGGGATCTAACGTGTCTGACATGGTTGTCAGTTCTTGCGTCATTACTTGACCAAGTTGTGTAAAGCGATCGACGCTATGTAAATCATCTTCGGTGATAATTCCAACCGGCTTCTTGCCTTCAACAACCACAATTGCGCCATGTGCGCGCTTGTTAATCAAACTTGTTGCATCTGCAACTGTCTGTTGTGGCGTCAAAGTAATGGGAGTTTCAAAGAATGTATGGCTAGCTTTAACTGAAGCGATCACATCTTCGACAATGGCCAGCGGAATATCTTGAGGGATAACCACAATTCCACCGCGGCGTGCGACAGTCTCGGCCATGCGGCGACCTGCAATTGCAGTCATGTTTGCAACCACTAACGGAATTGTTGTTCCGGTGCCGTCCTGAGTATCTAGATCAACTTCCATACGGCTGGATATCTCTGAATTAGAGGGAGCCATAAAGACATCGTCATAGGTAAGGTCGAATTGTGGCTCGGTAATAAAGCGCATGGAATGAGCCTAACTCTTGTAGCTAATTTAATGAGCGGAGACGAGGAGATTTGAACTCCTGAAGGGTTTAACCCCTTACCTCGTTAGCAGTGAGGCGCACTCGACCGGGCTATGCGACGTCTCCAAGTACAGGTGTGAGTTTACAGGTAGTTGCTTACCGCGTGAAACGCTTCTCCTGCATCAACGCATCCCAGATGACGGCTTGGGCTGCAAGGGCATCCTGTGAATTCTGAGCCTGATTTAAGGCGTTGATATCAACGCGATCGCAGACTTCTTCGAGGTAGGTAATGATTTCGATGCTGCGGGTGAGTGCGCGCACTGGATCTTCGCGGAATGGGAATTGATCAAGCAAAATTGGATCTGACCAATTGATGCTGCGAAGTGCCAGCATGTATTCGATAGTTTCGAAGAGATGAACAGATGCAACAGGAAGATCATCATCCCAACCGCGCCAGTTATCGTTTAGCTCGGCGCTTACAAGCTTGCCGTGGCGATGGATGAGCAGAAGTGACTCTGCTGGTGTTTCTTGCGCCATGAGTGAATGACCGAAGTCCATAACAATTCCGACGTTATCCACTTTCATTTCGCTAATTGCAAGAAGGGTTTTGGCAGCAGTCGCCAGTGTCATACGAACGCGTGGTTCCTTACATTTATATTCAATTGCAAACTGAACTTTTGGATTTTCATTTGCCAGGTCGCGGATTCCGTTGATGGTGTAATCCCAGATCTGCAAATAATTTGCTTGGAGCGGGAAATCAAAACCATCTTGTCCAGGCCAGAATTTAACGTAAGTTGCGCCGAGAATTTCTGCAGCGGCAATAGCTTCGCGCACACGGTCTTTTGTTTGTGATCGCATTTTGGTATCCGGGTTGGTAAATGAACCCTTCACATACTCGCGCATATAAATATGTGGAGTTGTGGCACGACATTTAAGTCCGTTGTCATCAAGCATCTTCTTTATCTCAACTGCCGTGCGCTCTGGGATATCAAATGGGACGTTGATATCAAGGTGCTTTAGGCCAGGGACTTTGGCGGCATCTTCAATCATCTGTTGGCTAGTACGAGTTGGTCCGTAACCATCTCCTGCGTAACGGTCAACGAATTGGCCGAATGCCCAGATGCCTGCGCCGTAAGTGAGCTTTCCCATTTTGCCTTCTCTCTACGTAATGTTTAGATCTTAGGTCTTTTATTTCGCGCTGAACAGAGTTTTATTTAATTTTTCCCGCGGGCCGCTAGAAGCGCTTTACGCCATGTTTTAAGGCGTTCTTGGCGCTCTGACTCTGCAATCGTTGGCACGTACTCGTCATATTTCAATTCAATCTTTTCTAGATCTGAAAGTGTGGCAATCCCTGCACCAAGTGCTGCAACCATCGCAGCGCCGAAGGCAGATAGTTCAAGGAGTTGCGATGATTTAATCTTCTTGCCGCTTAGATCCGCCAACATCTGCATCAAGTATTGATTGCGCGCTCCTCCACCATCGGCGTATAAAGTCTCGATACTTATATTTGATTTTGCGAAATCCTCAATTACATCATTTATCTGTGCTGCGGTAGATCTAAGTGCGGCAGCTGCAAGATCGCCGCGGGTTGAACCACGTGTGAGGCCAGCGATGATGCCGGTGGCTTCACGATCCCACCAAGGCGCACCAAGTCCGTTAAAGGCGGGAACTAGTTCTACAACTTGTTTTGATTCTGGAGCTAACTTTGCTAACTCATCAGGTGTAGTCCCAAGGAGTTCTGCTAACCAAACCAAAGTTGAGCCTGTGGAGAGAATGTTGGCTTCGGCAGCTCGTGTAATTTTTTGATCTATTGACCAGGCAATAGTTTGAGGGCTCGTTTCTGTAAGTCCCATTAACGAGGTTCCGGTACCAAAAGTTGCCTTGAAGTAGCCCGTCTTCCAACCTTGATGAGCAAAGAGTGCGGCGTGAGAGTCGCCCATGATGCCAGAGAGCGGAACATCGTTAGTCAAGCCAATTTCTAACATATTGCTGCAGTTATGTTTTTCATTAGAAGCACAGACGCGTGGCAGCTGGCTCTCTGATATTCCAAAAATCGAAAGTAACTCTGTACTCCAATTTCCAGTATTAATATCTAATAACTGAGTACGGCTAGCGCTTCCTGCCTCAACAATATGTCCGGCACCGAGCTTGAAGGCGATCCAAGAATCAATTGTCCCGATGCAGATATCTGCGTCTGGGTAATCGCTATTTTCAAATAGCCACTGCGCCTTAAGCGCAGAGAACATTGGGTCTAATTCCAGACCGCTAATCGCCTTCACCTGGGCAGCGTTTTTCGCTTGTTTTGCCGCTATTTCGGAGGCCCTGCGATCTTGCCAGGTGATGATCTTGGATAAAGCTTTTCCGGTTTGGCGATCCCAGAGTAAAACCGATTCGCGCTGAATACTTAAACCAACGGCAGAGATCTTGTGAGCCTTGGTGATCTCTTTACTTGCGGTGACAACCGATTGCCATATTTCTTCGGGATCTTGTTCGACCCAACCAGGTTG
>JAIYCF010000064.1 GCA_027488165.1 Streptomycetaceae bacterium | reverse complement strand
AGATCGCCGGATATTGCAGTAGAAACATTCTCGGCCGTCTGTGAGATCACTGCACCATTATTGTCGATAAAGGCTGAGATACCCACGGTTGAAACGCTGAGAATCTCGCGAGAATGTTCTACTGCACGGATCCTCGTAATCGCTAACTGCTGAGAGCTTTCCGGCGTATTGGCGAAGGTGGCGCTATTTGTTTGAACGATCAACGCACCTGCGCCCTTCGCACTTTCGCGAACTAAACCATCATTGATAATCTCATAACAGATAATCGGAGCAACTTTCTTACCTGCAATCACGTGCGCGACGAAATTACTTCCCGGCTTAAAATCGTTTACTGATTTTGCAAATGGTGAGACAAACTCAGCAATTGTGCGCAGCGGCATGTACTCGCCAAACGGGGTTAGGTAACGCTTTATGTAGGTCGATTGCACTTGCCCAGATGCGTTATACATAACCGAAGCATTCGCCGGAGATCCGCTTTCGGAAAGTACTACACCGGCAATAAGTGGTGTATCAAGCCCTTGAACTAAAGCCTTGATATCTGCCAGAACTTCAGGGTAGTTGCGCGGGTCGATGTCGACCGCATTCTCTGGCCAAACGACTGCGTCGTACTTTTGCTTCACCAATTCGCGTGTGGTGTCTCGATGTAGGTAAAAGACCGCCTTCGCTCGCGAATTAAACTCCAGACCAACCGATGGCGTATTTCCCTGAATGGCAATTAAGGAAATCTTCTCTGATGAAGTTGGATTGTTCGGCAAAAGGGCAGCAATGAGAAAAGAGAAAGCCACAAGAGCGATTGACCGAGCCTTAACGCGATGCAACGCCAGCGCAGATAGCAAGGTCGCAAAGCTAAGCAGCAGTACTCCCCCAATTGAAACTAGCGGCAGAAGCGGTGACTCAACTTGGCTAAAAGCGATTCTCGTCCAAGCGAAACCACCAAAAGGAAAGCGCGCTCTAAGTTCTTCGCAAAGTAAGAAGGTAAGAACAACCCAGCGCAGTGAACTTGTTTTTCGGTAAATCCATCCAACCGGAAGATAGAAAGCGGCTTGCAACAAAGTTAATAAAAGCCACGGCAGAGCCCCGACATACTTACTACTCCAATGGAGAACTATCCCGTTAAGAATCAAGCCGAATACAAATGATGTTAGAACGGATCTTCTACTTTTCGATAATCGATTAAAGAAAAGTGCGTAACCAAAAAGCGCGAGATACCAAAGCCCTATCGGCTCAAATGCTGCACTTACCAGTAGTGCAGAAAGTAACAAGATCACCATTTGAGCGCGGAGATCAACCGATCAACGCTGGCACCGAGTCCGTAGCGTTCTTTGATCTCATAGATCTTTGAAAGATCAGCTGGTTTCTGGGGCATCGAGATATCAAGCTTAGGAAGTGCAACATCTCTTGCGCAGTTCACCAAGGTAGGTGCGATCTTCAAATAATCTGCGCCTTCAATTATTTTCTTAGCAAGGGCTGGTTTAAGAGCTGGATGAGCATCACGAGCCCCTTGCTGTGCCTCGGCAACGTCTGCAAAGTTATTGGCAATCAGCGCTGCACCTTTCTCACCGATTCCCTTTACTCCAGGAAGTCCATCTGAAGGATCGCCTCTAAACATTGCAAATAGAGCGTAACGATCGCCAGGAATTGCATACTTGCGAGATATCCAGGCTTTATCGACTAGATCATGTTGAGATAAACCTTTTGCTAGGTAAACAACTTTCACATCGCGCTTGTCATCTACCAACTGAAAAAGATCTCTATCTCCAGTGACTATTCGCGTCGGCCCAGGTTCTTTAACTGCGAAAGTCGCCATCACATCATCGGCCTCATAGTCATCTACACCGACCATGGGGATTCCAAACTCGTCTAAGAGATCAAGCAAGATTGGAATCTGCGGAGTAAGTAGATCGGGCTCTTCTTCGCCTTCACCATCTTCTTCAAGACGGTTGGCTTTGTAATCAGGAAAAATATCCACTCGCCAAGAAGGTCGCCAATCTCCTTCAATGCAGGCCACCAATCGATTTGGTGAGTACATGCCAATTAGACGGGCTGTCATATCTAAGTAACCGCGTATCGCATTGACGGGAGTCCCATCGGGTGCCAACAAGGTATCTGGCATTCCGTAGTAGGCGCGATACCAAAGAGATGCGCTATCCAGAAGCATTAAAGTCATAGGTCATCCACCATATATGAAACAACGCCGCGATCTAAACGCTTGATCGCCTCTCGACAAACGGGGCGCAACTTCTCGCTAGCTCCTGCGATCTGCATCAAGAGATCCATCAACTGTTTGGCCGAGCGAACAAAATCTCCGACCGACATATCCGATCCCTTAAGAACATTGGTTAGCGAGTTGCCTTGCGCCCAGCGGTAAGAGATATAAGCAAATCCGAAATCTGGCTCTTTCTGGGTTTTAACATCAAATTCGTTCTCGATATCTTCAAGCTTGGCCCAAAGTTTGGTGATTTCAACTAGCGCATTAGAGACATTCTGGTGTGGCATCTTCGGTGCATATTCATCGCGAGATCTTGACTGAAAAATCATGCACGAGACAACTGATAGAAGTTCCGGAGCCGATAACTCATCGAGAATTCCATTACGAATAGTTTCGGTTAGCAGCAGATCTGATTCCGCATAAATCTTGGCGAGGATCTTGCCTTGTGGTAGCGGCTTCTCCCCCTCGATATAGCCAAGATGGGTCAGAACATCACAAATGCGATCAAAGGTCTTAGCGATGACGTGGGTGCGGTTCTCAACTCTTCCCCGCAAACCTTCTGACTCGCGGTGTAAGCGCTCGGCGCGCTCGGCAAAGCGAGCATGAGTCTCGCGATCATTACATGAATGGCATGGATGTGATCGCGTGCTGCGACGCAGACCATCTATCTCATTCTCCATATGTTGACGTTGGCGATTATCAAAGGTTCTGCGCCCATCGCGCTTGGAGAGCAACTTCTCTAACTCTTTGATCTCACTTCGCAACGTGGCATAGCTTGCAAAGTCACCTAAGTGACACTCAGCGCTAGCCATCAACTCCATGCGCGCACTTTCATTCTTCTTAATCTGTTTAACCAATCCAACAACAGCTCGGTCTGCCTGGAACTGCGCAAACGAAGATTCCAAACTCCCGTGAGCTCGCTCGCGACCAAAACGCGCAATTAAATTGATAGCCATGTTGTAAGTAGGTGTAAATGAAGATCGCAGCGGATAAGTTCTGGTCGAAGCCAAGCTCGCGGCCATCGCCGAATCAACCGTTGGCGACCATTGCACAACGGCATTTCCTTCTATATCGATACCACGTCTACCGGCACGGCCAGTTAACTGGGTGTACTCCCCCGGTGTAATCGGAACGTGCGCTTCACCATTCCACTTTGTTAATTTTTCAAGAACTACGGTTCGTGCCGGCATATTGATACCGAGCGCGAGAGTTTCGGTGGCGAAGACTGCTTTGACCAATCCGCGTTGAAAGAGATCTTCGATTGCGTTCTTAAATGAGGGAAGCAATCCCGCGTGATGCGCAGCAATGCCACGTTCTAGGGCAGTTATCCACTCGCGATACCCAAGAACTTCGAGGTCCTCTTCAGGTAAGTTCGCGGTGTAACGCTCAGCGGTCTCAAGAATCTCGGCGCGTTCTTCTGTGTTAGTTAACTTAATTCCGGCTGCTAAACATTGTTTAACCGCCGCATCACATCCCATGCGAGAGAAAATAAAAGTAATTGCCGGCAGTAAGTTTTCGCGTTGCAACTTCTCAATTATCTCGGGGCGAGAAAGTCTTGATTCAGATGCGCCCCACTGTTCCCGCCGGTGACGAGGAATCTTTACCTTGCGCATCGCCTCTCGCTCGGCCGCCAATATTTCAGGGTTAACCTTTCCAGGGCTAGAGAACAAGTCGATCAAAGAAGAGTTGATCAGAATATGTTGATAGAGCGGTATCGGACGGTGTTCGCTCAGGATGACATGGGTTTCTCCACGAACCTCACCGAGCCACTCCCCAAACTCTTCAGCGTTGGAAACGGTGGCGGAGAGCGAGATGACCTGAACCGACTCCATCAAGTGGATTAAAACCTCTTCCCAAACCGCACCGCGGAACTTATCGGCGAGGTAGTGCACCTCATCCATAACTACTGAACCCAGGTTGGTGAGCGTTGAAGAGCCGGCATAAAGCATGTTGCGAAGAACTTCAGTTGTCATAACCAAGATATCGGCTTCGGAATTCATATTTGTATCACCCGTTAACAGCCCAACCCGATCTTCACCGAAGCGATCTACAAACTCTTGGAATTTTTGATTTGAAAGAGCCTTGATCGGTGTTGTGTAAAAACATTTCTTACCGTTGCGCAGGGCCAGAAATGCGGCAAACTCTCCGACTACTGTCTTTCCGGCACCGGTTGGAGCAGCAACTAAAACTCCATGGCCGCTTTCAACAGCATGGCAGGCCTGAATCTGAAAGTCATCAAACGGGAACTTTGATTCAGCTAGAAACTCCTCAGTTACAGCGTGCTTACTTCGACTCTTTGCAGCGGCGAATCGTTCAGCAGGCGTACTCACGGGGTCCACGATAGTCCAGCACCTGCCATACATTCAGCACGAACTGGCAATCCTCCGATCCGCTCTCCATCGGCATATGCAACTGCCGAAGATGAGATTGACACCCGAGAACTTCGATAGATGCGTACTTGGGGATGATCGACATGGGCACCTTTAAACACCTTTGGAAAAACCTTAATAAATTCCGGCTTGCTAACAGGATGCAAGATCATCACATCAAATAGACCATCGGTCATTGAAGCATCAGGGCAAACCTGCATCCCTCCCCCATAACTTTTACCATTGGCGACAGCGATCAACATCGCCTCAACTTGTAGTAACTGGGTATCTAATTCAATTGTGTAGGAAATTGGCGCAAATCTTGGCAACTCCATTGCAATGGCTAGGTTGTACTTCATCGGACCTTTTGGCCAACTCATGGCGTTAGCTCGCTCGTTCACCACCGAATCAAAACCAGTCGAGAGAATCGCACCAAACCATTCCGAGTCAACCATTCCGAGGTCAATCGGAGTTGGTTTAGTCGTCGTCACAAAATCTAATTGATTAGTGATTGAATCGAGCTGCCAGCCCATTGATCGAACTAAATCGTTGCCGGTACCTGCAGGAATAACTGTGAATGGGATTCGTCTTGGTGCCACAATCTGCAGAACCAGATGAGCCAGTCCGTCACCTCCGACTGCGACTACTCCTTCGCAACCTTGGCCCTCTGGAAGATCTAGAAAGTTCTGCAAGTTAACTTTTAACTTTGCAGCGGATGTGGCGGTGATAATGGTGTACTCAGCACCAAGTTTTGCAAAGTATCCGGCTACTTCTTTTCCAAGTGTTGCTCCCTTTCCTCCCCCGGAAACAGGGTTGATAACGATCGCCCACACAATTTAAACCAGCGGAATAACTTTTTTGGCGCGGCGTTTATCATTCCAGAGCGCGAAGACTCCTGAAAGTAAATAAAGAATTATTAGCGGGATGGCCAGGAGAATCATCGAAAGTGGATCTGCACTTGGGGAAAATCCTGCAACAAAGAGAACAATGCAGAAGACCCAAATTCTCCAAGGTCGCAGAATCGCAACGCCACTTAAGAAGCCAATCAAGTTAAAGGTAACTAGGAAAACCGGCAATTCAAATGCCAAACCAAAGACCAAAATTGTTCGCATTACGAAATCGAGATAATCGTCAAATTTTACTAAGTTGTTAAGCGCATCAGGAGTGAAGCCAAAAAGAACCTTGATAGCCAGCGGAAGAATTGCGTATCCAAGAAAAGTTCCGGCCGCGAAGAACGGTGTAGCAGCAACGAAGAAGAAGACGGAGTTACGCTTCTCTTTACGGTGAAGTGCCGGTGCTATAAATGCCCATAACTGATAGAGCCAAAAGGGCGCGGCAATTATCAATCCTGTTAACAGCGCCACCTTTATCTGAAGGTTAAGCGGGCCCAGAACTCCACTGATGTAAAGCGAACCGCAAGTATCAGATCCAGTTCTCTGGGCAAGCGCTAGATCACAAACTGGTTCAGCTAACTTAGCGATTATCTCGTTATAAAAGAACCATCCAATTAGGGCGGCCAAGAGGATTACCGAAACAGAACGAACGATTCGCTTTCTAAACTCGCGCAGATGCTCCAATAAGGGCATGCGACCCGACTCTGCACCAGCCATCATGAGCCTAGTAGAGCCAGTCCTAATTACTTAATGGATTACTTATTTGTTGAATCGTCGTCGTTCTTCTTTTCATCCGCATCGTTCTTCATCTCACTCTTGAAGATGCGAAGTGATTGACCTAAGGAGCGCGCTGAATCAGGCAGGCGCTTGGCACCAAAGAGAACGATGAAGACCAAAAGGACGAGAAGGAGGTGACTTGGTTGCGCTAAATTCATAGGCACAAGATATCGCATCTACGCCTTTGAGCGCAGGTTCACCTAGGAAGAGAAGTGCGGGTTCTTATAAAGTTCCAAGGTTGCCTGCGCCTTCGCGCCTACGGTTTTGGCTAGTTCTGCTGGCTCTGTGATCTCGGTGTTAGCCAGAGTGCTCATAAAGTTTCGAACCAACCAATCTTGGCTAAATGAGGTGACCTCAACTGTGATCCCTTTCCTCGAACTAAGGGTGGCTGCGGTGGCTAAATCCGTCTCTAAGCGAAACCTTTCAAAAGTTGTTCTTAAACGAGCATCAACTCTGCACTTAGCACGAAAAAGTTCTTCACTGTCCTTCTTAGAGTTGGAAATTACTTCACTTGAATCAAGAAGTTCCGCTTTCTTAACATTATCAAGACGGAAGGTGCGAAATCCTTTGGCGGAGTTGCAATAGGCCAGCAATACTTCAACTCCCCTATCTTCACCCAGTTCAAGCGGGGTAATGGCTCTTGTCGTAATCTGATCTCGAATCAGTGAGTGATATTCGATCTCCAGATTTCTACGTTCCTTGAGCGCTCTTAAGATTATTGCTCGATGGCTACTATCGACTGTCGGGGTAACCTGTGCAATATCTCCGATTAGTGATTTGATCTTTCCTTGAAGTGATCCGATAGCAAGTAAAAGATCTTCCCGATCCTTTGAGAGAGACTCCTTGAGGAAATCTAAGCCGATCGCGATAACTACCAGCTCTTCCTTCGTCAACAGTCGCACTTTCTGAAGAATCTCAGCGTTGCGTATAGAAACGTAGCCCGATTCAAATGAGAGATCAATTAACTCAAGCGGCGTATATCCCGGAAGACCGCACATCCAAAGGGTGTTGAGATCATCTAGAAGTTCTTCAGTTGAAACCGCGAACTCTTTAGCGAGATCTTTAATGGCTATGCCCTGATGCGTGGATATAAATGGAACAAGATCTAGGAGCCGAGCTGTTTTAGCGATCGGAGACGTGGCCTGCTTAGCCATAACGCTTCACCCCGAGCTCCAAACGCTTTACGATTTCGTCGCGAACATCCTTTGGCGAGATAACAATCGCATCATCGCCATACCAAAGGAGTTCTTCGATGAATCGCTCTGTGTCTCGGAAACTCAACTCGACCTTATCCCAACCGGCAACATCGCTTTGAGTCGATGAAGATACAGATCGGGAGCGAAGGGCTATAGCTCTTCCAGCTCGGAGATAGATAACTGCCTTACGAACCTCATCTACATTAGAGCTTAGGCTGGCAAGATCGAAGTTATTCTCTACTTCGAAAGATCCGGTCTTTCCTTCCGGAGATATATCTCCTGAGATACGATCAATTCGAAAACTTCTGATTCCCAGCTTTTCCAGATCCATGCCATACAAATACCAATGTCCGTAACGCGATGTGACTGCATAAGGTGCGATCTTGCGATCTTGTTCTGTTAACTCTTCGCTCAAGTATTTAAAGGTGATCTTCTGTCGAGATGTAATCGCACCGATTGCAATTTGCAGGTTTTTATCGCGAATATTTGCGTGTGGCGCAAGGTCAGGGATCGATTCGATATCAGATTCGATTCCAATGGCATGTAGCTTTCTTAGCGCGGTAAGAGCTGATCCATCTAACGCGGCACCGCGCCATGCTTCCGCAGCCAGTGATAGAAGTGAGATTTCTTGGCTGGTTACTTCGCCTAATTGAAATTGATAACGATCTGGCTTGATTCGATAACCCGCTTCATCTTCAAAGAGAGGGTCAAAGGATCCGACTTCAATCTCGATGCCCAGATTACGCAGATCATCTTTATCTCTTTCGAACATCCGCTCTTTACTTTCTGCGGTTCCTTCGTATCCATCAACTGTTCGAAAGATCTCAGATTTAGTTATATACCTCTTAGTGGCTAACAGTGCAATCGTTAAGTTAACTAAACGCTCAGTCTTCCGCGACACCGTAAGAGCCTTTCGCGGGACGACGACGACGCGCTAGAACTTCCACACCCGGTGCCATGCGACGCGAAAAGATCAGGAAGCCGGTGTGACCGATCATTCTCTGCTGCGGACGCACCGCCAAACCTTCATGGTGCCAACCTCGGACCATACTTTCGAAACTCTCTGGCTCTGTGAAATGTCCGTCATCTTTCAAGGCTTCGGCGGTTGCAGAAAGTTGAGTGGTCGTTGCGACATATGCCATAAAGACTCCCCCAGGTCGCAGAACTTTCGCCGCCATCTCTACACATTCCCAAGGTGCAAGCATGTCGAGGATGACGCGATCGAACTCGTGGTCGAACTCTTGCTCTTGTACCGAACCAATTGCTAGTGACCAGTTTGCAGGTCGGCCACCAAAGTAATTCTCGATATTTGATGTTGCATTCGCAGCAAATTCTTCACGACGTTCAACCGAATGGACTGAACCTGTAGGTCCTACGGCGCGAAGCAGAGAGAGCGTAAGCGCGCCACTTCCTACTCCGGCTTCTAGAACTCGAGCTCCGGGAAAGATATCGGCGAATCCAACTATCAGCGCCGCATCTTTAGGATAAACAATCGTTGCTCCACGAGGCATAGATAGAACGTAATCAGTAAGCAACGGGATAAAGGCAGTGAACTTTAAACCTGCACTGGTGCTAACGACTGAACCTTCAGGGAGACCGATTAGATCATCGTGAACGATCCAACCTTTATGGGTGTGCCACTCTTTACCTGGAGTAATAGTGATGCTGTAGATCTTTCCCTTTTGATCGGTGAGTTGAACTCGATCGCCAGCGACAAAACGTCCACGATTGGCGCCTAAATTGGCGGAGTTCTCATTAGCGTTAGACACGGGAGCATCTTAGGCGCAAAGCGCGATCGAACGGGTATCTTCCTTCATTATGAGCCAGTTAAGACTCTCCCCCAGCCGCATAAGCGACTTTAACAATTGTCCACAGCTCTACAAATATCGCACCATCGACCTATTACCCGAACCACCAAGTATCGATGCCGAACGAGGAACACTTATTCATACTGTGCTGGAAGATCTATTTGAGATCCCTGCATCGGAGCGAACAATCACAAATGCCGCACAAATGTTGCCAGAGAAATGGCAGGCGCAGATAGACGAAAAGCCCGCGATAAAAGAGTTAGTCCTAGATTCTGGTGCCTGGTTTAAGCGCGCCGAAGAGCTACTTGGAAATTACTTTACTTTAGAGAATCCAACTCTCTTCGAGCCAACGTATCGCGAACTTCATTTAGAGATGGATCTCTCTCCAGAACTTTATCTTCACGGATATGTTGACCGTTTGGATGTAGCACCTACCGGAGAAGTTCGTATCGTTGACTACAAAACAGGAAAGTCGCCTAAACCCGGCTGGGAAGATAAAGCCTTTTTCCAACTTCGAGTCTATGCACTTTTATATTGGAAGAATAACGGCGTAATCCCAAAGTTACTGCAATTAATTTATATGGGTGATACCCGTTTGATTAAGAGCACGCCTACTGAAAAAGATTTGGCAAAGACCGAACAGATACTCTTTGATGTTGCCGCAGATATCCTTCGAGCGGTTGAGCGCAATGAGTTTCGGCCACGCCCGTCGAAGTTATGTGATTGGTGTTTCTTT
>JAIYCF010000111.1 GCA_027488165.1 Streptomycetaceae bacterium | reverse complement strand
GCCTGAAGTTAAGGAGATGCGATGAAACGCGTTCTGATTGCTAACCGTGGCGAGATTGCGCTGCGCGTTATTCGCGCTTGTCGTGACCATGGAATCGAGAGCGTCGCCGTCTACGCTGAGGAAGATCGCGATGCAATACATGTTAAGAGCGCAGACTTTGCTTTCTCGTTAAATGGCGTAACTGCTACCCAGACTTACTTAGATATCTCAAAGATCATTGCCGCAGCGAAAGCATCTGGTGCGGATGCAGTACATCCAGGTTATGGATTTCTTTCAGAGCGAGCAGACTTTGCGCAAGCCGTCATCGACGCTGGTTTGATTTGGATCGGTCCACCTCCTGCAGCGATTAGCGCGTTGGGTGACAAGGTTTCAGCGCGAAGGATCGCAGCAAAAGCAGGTGCACCACTTGTTGCTGGCACTAAAGATCCTGTAGCAGGTGCGGATGAAGTCACGGCCTTTGCAAAAGAACACGGTCTACCCGTTGCAATTAAGGCGGCGTTCGGTGGTGGTGGCCGCGGGCTAAAGGTTGCGCACACCATGGAAGAGATTCCTGAACTCTTTGCATCCGCTGTTCGCGAAGCTATCGCAGGTTTTGGACGCGGTGAATGCTTTGTAGAACGCTACTTAGATAAGCCTCGTCACGTAGAAACCCAGGTCTTAGTTGATCAACACGGAAGCGCAGTTGTTATTAGTACGCGCGATTGCTCGTTGCAGCGCCGCCATCAAAAGCTAGTTGAAGAAGCGCCCGCTCCATTCTTAACTGATGCGCAGAACGAAGAACTTTACCGCTCAAGTAAAGCGATCATGAAAGAGGCTGGCTATGTAGGTGCGGGCACATGTGAATTCTTAGTCGGCGCAGATGGAACTATCTCCTTCCTAGAGGTAAACACTCGCCTGAAAGTTGAGCACCCAGTAAGTGAAGAAGTTACTGGAATCGATTTAGTGCGTGAACAATTCAGGATTGCTATGGGGGAAAAACTCGGTTTCACAGATCCAGAGATTCGTGGCCACTCACTTGAATTTCGTATTAATGGCGAGGATCCAGGCCGTTCATTCCTGCCAGCTCCGGGTCAGATCACAGAATGGAACCTGCCTACTGGTCCAGGAGTGCGCGTAGATGCGGGATTTAAGAAAGGCGACACGATCGGTGGCAACTTTGATTCACTTCTCGCGAAGTTGATAGTCACCGGTGCAACGCGTAAGCAAGCGATCGAAAGAGCGCGTCGTGCACTTGCAGAATTTGAAGTTGGTGGACTTGCGACCGCAATTCCTTTCCACCGAGCGATTTTGGAAGATCCCGCCTACACCGAAGAATTTAAGGTCTACACAAGCTATATCGAAAATGAATTTAAGAACGAAATACCTGCATTCACTGCAACTCCTGCACCAATCACAACCAAGATCGCTGCAGAACATTTAATCGCTGAAGTAAATGGAAAGCGCTTTGAGGTAAAACTGCATACTCCAGAACCTGTTGTTAAGCGCCACCGCGCAAAAGAATCAAAGGTAAGCGGTGCGGGCGGTTCAGGATTAGCAAGCCCAATGCAAGGAACAGTTGTGAAAGTTGCAGTTGAAGAAGGCGCTCATGTAGAAATCGGTGATCTAGTAATTGTTTTAGAGGCGATGAAGATGGAGCAACCACTGGTTGCCCACAAAGCCGGCAAAATCGCCAATCTAAAGGCGGTTATTGGTGAAATCGTTTCAAGTGGCACAGTCTTGTGCGACATTCTTGATGCATAATTTCCATTTCTAAATCGCAATTCACAAGTTGATTTAATCCAGTTAGGCTGGGGCTATGAACGCGCAGCTTTTGGCCGAGGTGCAAGACTGGATAGCCGATGATCCAGATCCAAAGACCGCAGCGGAGTTAACCAAACTTGTCGCAGCCGGAGATGAAGCGACTTTGAAGAAGTACTTTGCAGGTTTTCTGCAATTTGGAACCGCAGGGTTGCGCGGGCCAATTGGACCGGGGCCATCATGTATGAATCGCTCTGTTGTTGGCCGTACTGCAGCAGGCTTGGTTGCATATATGAAAGAGCGCGGAATGAAGCGCGTAGTTATCGGTCGCGATGCGCGTTATGGATCTGAAGATTTCACTGAAGAATCTGCGCAGATATTTTCAGGCGCTGGCTTTGAGGTATTTATTCTGCCTCGTCCACTTCCGACACCAGTGCTGGCCTTTGCTACCCACGAACTCAACTGTGATCTTGGGGTCATGGTGACTGCTAGCCATAATCCGCCACAAGATAACGGCTACAAGGTTTATATCGGACCAACCGCTGATGGCATTGAATACGCGGCATCACAGATCATCAACCCAACTGATGGCTTTATTGCGAAAGAAATAGATTTAGTGAATTCGCTGCGAGAAGTTCCAAGAGGAAAAAGTTGGAGCGTTTTGGATGATGCTGTAGTTGAAAAGTACATCGCTCGTACCGCAGCCTTGGCACCGCGTCACGGTTCGCTAAAGATTGTTTACACCGCAATGCATGGCGTTGGTACCGAAACTATAGAACAGGTATTCGCAAAAGCTGGTTTCCCAAATTTGATTTTAGTAACTGAGCAGGCAGAACCTGATCCAGATTTTCCTACAGTGGCATTTCCAAACCCAGAAGAGCCTGGCGCTATCGACCTAGCCTTAGCAAAGGCGCGCGAAGTTGGCGCCGATTTGGTTATTGCCAATGATCCCGATGCCGATCGCTGCGCCGCTGCGGTAAATGACCCAAGCGGTGGCTGGCGAATGTTGCGCGGCGATGAACTCGGAATAATCTTCGGAGAATGGATTGCGCGCTCTCAACCGAGTGGAAGTTTCGGCAACTCCATCGTTTCTTCATCAGCGCTACGCAAGATCGCTGCTCACTATGTAATTGATTTTAAAGAAGTCTTAACTGGCTTTAAATGGCTAGCCAAGATCGAAGATCTCGCCTTCGGTTATGAAGAGGCGATCGGTTACGCCGTAGATTCTAAGACCGTAAATGATAAGGATGGAATTTCTGCGGCGCTTTTCTTGGCGCAGATTGCAACCGATCTAAAAGCCGATGGAAAAACTCTCGTGGATCTCTTGAATGAGGTTTGGGCACGTCACGGATTCCACGGCACAGAACAGATCTCAATTCGAGTTAGCGATATGTCGCGAATTACTGAGCTTCTCGCAGGTTTACGGAAAAACCCTCCTACAGAAATTGCAGGCCGTGCGGTATCGTCAATCGATGATTTGGCAGCGCCTAAGGATGGACTTCCACCAACAGATGGCCTGCGAATCTGGCTTGATGGAGGTGTTCGCGTGATCATCCGTCCGAGCGGAACTGAAGCGAAGATGAAGTGTTACATCGAAGTTATTACCAAAGATGAAAAGTCTGCAACTGAGCTCTTAAGCCAATTGCGCCAACCGCTAAAGGATTTTCTCGCATGAACTTCTACGGAATAGTCGATGGCAGTGAAGGTTCACTCAAGAACTTTCTCTCACAGCTTCCTGGCGTAGATCAAGTTGGCGCTGAAGCGCGTGCTGCGATGTTGGCAACTCGCAGCATTAAGACAACAAGTAAGCGTTGGGCGATTGATACTGCAATTTCGATGGTTGATTTAACAACGCTAGAAGGAGCCGATACTCCCGGAAAAGTTCGCGCACTCTGCACAAAGGCAGTGCGCCCTGATCCAACTGATTTAACTATTCCTAGCGTTGGCGCGGTCTGCGTTTACAACGATATGGTTTCGATTGCGCGAACTCATCTAGATGCTATAGGCGGCAAGCACGTTCCAGTAGCGGCAGTCTCAACTGCCTTTCCATCTGGTCGCGCATCCATGGAAGTTAAGATTCAAGATACCAAAGATGCGATCGATGCTGGCGCTGCCGAAATCGATATGGTGATCGATCGTGGCGCATTCTTATCTGGGAAATTTGGTCTAGTTTTCGATGAGATTGTAAAGATTCGCGAAGTTTGTGGTGATCGCGCACATCTAAAGGTTATCTTTGAAACTGGAGAGCTAGTTACCTATGACAATGTTCGCAAAGCTTCATACCTGGCGATGTTGGCAGGCGCTGATTTCATCAAAACCTCTACTGGCAAAGTCGCACCTGCTGCTACTCCCCCGGTTGTACTTGTGATGTTGGAAGCGGTCCGTGATTTCTACGCGATGACTAATCGTCGTATCGGAGTAAAGCCGGCTGGTGGCATTAGAAATACTAAAGATGCCATTAAACAGTTGGTGCTCGTTAATGAGACCGCCGGCCCAGAATGGCTAACACCCGAGTTCTTCCGTATCGGAGCCAGCGCTCTGCTGAATGACCTTTTGATGCAACGCATGAAAATGGATGATGGCTACTACGCTAGCCCTAACTACGTAACGATCGATTAAGAGAAGGCGCCAAGGAAAAGCAATGGATTTCGACTACGCACCAGCACCCGAGTCTCGCGCTATCGTTTCGATTAAGCCGAAGTATGGACACTTTATCGATGGCAAATTTGTAAATGGACGCAACCACTTCGCCACGATTAACCCGGCAACTGAAGAGGTTCTGAGCCAAATCGCGCTCGGAAGCGCAAGCGATGTTGATAAAGCAGTCATTGCAGCGCAGAAGGCGTATACAAAGACCTGGTCAAAGCTTTCCGGTAAAGAACGCGGTAAATACCTTTATCGCATTGCACGCATCTTGCAAGAACGCGCCCGCGAATTTGCAGTACTTGAAACGTTAGATAACGGTAAGCCAATTCGCGAAACCCGCGATATTGATATCCCTTTAGTTGCCGCGCACTTTTTCTATCACGCAGGATGGGCCGATAAATTGGATTACGCCGGAATGGGCAAGTCACCAAAGCCGCATGGAGTTGCCGGCCAGATCATTCCTTGGAACTTTCCCCTTCTTATGTTGGCGTGGAAGGTAGCGCCAGCGCTGGCAACAGGAAATACCGTTGTATTGAAACCAGCTGAGACAACTTCGCTCACCGCACTTTTATTTGCTGAGGTTTGCCAGCAAGCAGAACTTCCAGATGGCGTTGTAAATATTGTTACTGGCGACGGATCTACCGGATCTGCGATCGTTAACCATGCCGGAATCCATAAGATTGCATTTACTGGTTCTACCGAAGTAGGCAAGAAGATCGCCCGCGCGATCGCTGGCACCAATAAGAAAGCGACGCTCGAATTAGGCGGAAAAGGCGCAAATATCGTCTTTGATGACGCCCCTATTGATGAGACCGTTGAAGGAAT
>JAIYCF010000089.1 GCA_027488165.1 Streptomycetaceae bacterium | reverse complement strand
GTGGAAGAGAGTTTGTCTTTCTACACCGCAGGCGTTGCCTATCAGGGCTTTAATGAAAAGCGTTTTGGCGAGATTGCGGTTGGGATGCAGGCAGATTTAATGATCCTGGAGCAGAACCCGCTGGCTGTTCCGCCGCATGATGTGGCCGGTATCAAGATTAGGGCCGTTTATAAATCGGGGGTTGCCGTCATAGGATGAGGCTATGACTACAACTGTTGGCCACTGGATCGATAATAAAGAAGTATCAAGCACATCAGGACGCACAGCTCCTGTCTATGACCCCGCTTTAGGCGTTGAGACAAAGCGCGTTGCGTTAGCAAATGCGGCAGAGATTAACGCTGCGATCGCATCTGCGAAGAAAGCATTTCCTGGTTGGTCAAAGACTTCACTTGCCGCTCGTCAACAGATCGTCTTTAAATTCCGCGAACTTCTAAATGCTAAAAAGGGCGAACTCGCAGAGATCATCACTAGCGAACACGGAAAAGTTTTATCTGATGCTCTTGGTGAAATCACTCGCGGCCAAGAAGTTGTCGAATTCGCAGTTGGAATGCCACAGCTAATAAAAGGGTATTACTCTGAAAACGTTTCAACAGGTGTCGATGTTTATTCAACTCGTCAGGCACTTGGCGTTGTCGGAATCATTTCTCCATTTAACTTCCCAGCGATGGTTCCGATGTGGTTCTACCCAATCGCGATCGCTGCAGGTAACACAGTTGTCTTGAAGCCATCTGAGAAAGATCCTTCAGCATCGATCTGGATTGCAAAGCTTTGGAAAGAAGCGGGCCTTCCTGATGGCGTCTTTAACGTTCTAAATGGCGATAAAGAATCAGTAGACGGCTTGCTGCACTCCCCTGACGTGGAATCAATTTCATTCGTTGGATCAACTCCGATTGCAAAGTACATCTACGAAGAATGCGCGAAGGCTGGAAAGCGCGTGCAATCACTCGGTGGCGCCAAGAACCATATGTTGGTCTTGCCAGATGCTGACCTTGAACTAGTTGCAGATTCAGCGATTAACGCAGGCTTTGGCTCTGCTGGAGAACGTTGTATGGCGATCTCCGTAGTCGTGGCGGTTGAACCAGTTGCCGATGCGCTGATCGAAAAGATCGTTTCTCGTATGGACAAGTTGCGCACCGGTGATGGTCGTCGCGGGTGCGATATGGGACCACTTGTTACTAGAGAACACCGCGACAAGGTTGCTTCTTACATAGATGTTGCAGTTAAAGATGGTGCAAAGGTTGTTGTTGATGGTCGCGGTGTTAAGGCTGACGGCGAGGCTGCTGGTTTCTGGCTTGGGCCAACCCTGATCGACCAAGTACCAACGACTTCCAGCGTATATAAGGATGAAATCTTCGGACCAGTCCTTTCTATTGTTCGCGTTAAGTCATACGACGAAGGCGTTGCGCTAATCAACAGCGGTGCATTCGGCAACGGAACTGCGATCTTTACAAATGATGGTGGCGCAGCGCGTCGCTTCCAGAACGAGATTCAAGTTGGCATGGTCGGAATTAACGTTCCAATTCCTGTACCGGTTGCTTACTACTCATTTGGTGGTTGGAAGCAATCACTATTTGGTGACACCAAGGCGCACGGAGAAGAAGGCGTTCACTTCTTTACTCGCGGCAAGGCGATTACTAGCCGTTGGCTAGATCCAAGCCATGGTGGAATCAACCTCGGTTTTCCCCAGAACTAATTGATCCAGAACTAATTGATCCAGAACTAATTAGTAAACACCTAAAGGGAGCTTCAAATGGCAACTCGCAAGATGAGCGTTGGTCAAGCAATTGTTGAATTCTTGGCGCATCAATACACAGTTGATGGCAATCACCGCGAGCGAACTATTCAAGGCGTCTTTGGAATCTTTGGGCACGGCAACGTGGCAGGTATTGGTCAGGCGCTAAAGCAGTTATCTACAACTGATCCAGATTTAATGCCGTACCACCAAGCGCGTAACGAGCAAGCGATGGTTCATGAATCATCTGCTTATGCACGTATGACTCGTCGTCGTTCAACATTCGCATGTGCTTCATCAGTTGGTCCAGGTGCGACAAATATGCTCACTGGCGCAGCAGTTGCAACGACAAACCGTTTACCTGTCTTGCTCTTTCCGGCAGATACCTTTGCTAATCGCGTCTCTGATCCAGTTCTGCAGCAGCTAGAACAACCATATGACTTAACGATGTCGGTTAACGATGCCTTCAAGCCGCTTTCTAAGTTCTTTGATCGCATCAACCGTCCAGAGCAGATCTTTAGTTCGCTGCTCAGTGCAATGCGCGTGCTCACTGATCCTGCTGAAACTGGCGCTGTAACAATCTGTCTTCCTGAAGATGTTCAGGCTGAAACGATTGAGGTTCCTGAAGAATTTCTGGCAGATCGCGAATGGCATATTCGTCGTCCACGTCCCGATGCCGGAGTAAGTGCCGTCGCTGCCAAGGCGATTCGCAGCGCCAAGCGTCCATTTATCGTCGCAGGCGGCGGACTTATCTACTCAGATGCACACGCGGCGCTTACCAAGTTTGTGGAAGCAACTGGTATTCCAGTCGGTGTTTCACAAGCCGGAATGGGTTCGCTGAACTGGGATCACCCACAGATGTGCGGTTCAGTTGGCGCAACGGGCACAACTACTTCAAACCGTTTAGCAAAGGATGCTGATCTAGTCATCGGAATCGGTACTCGCTATAGCGATTTCACAACTGCATCTCGCACCGTTTTCCAAAACCCAGATGTTAAGTTTATAAATATCAACGTCACCGCTTTTGATGCCTTTAAGCACGGAACTGCGATCCCAGTTGTCGCAGATGCTCGTGAGGCGCTAACTGAACTTTCCGCAGAGCTTTCTGGATATTCAGTCGATGCGGCATATGCAAAAAAGATTGCAGAAGAGAAAACCCATTGGAACGCAATTGTTGATGCCGCCTTCGTTGATCAGAAGTTAGCTAAACCAAGTCAGAGCGAAATCATCGGGGCTGTACAAGCAGCAACAGATCCCCGCGATGTATTGGTTGGCGCAGCAGGATCGCTGCCAGGTGATCTCCACAAATTATGGCGCGTACGTGACCCACTCGGTTATCACATGGAATATGCCTTCTCTTGTATGGGATATGAGATCGCAGCAGGTTTAGGTGTTGCTCGTGCAGATTCATCACGCACGCCAGTTGTAATGATGGGCGATGGCTCTTACTTAATGATGCATACCGAATTAGTAACTGCGGTTGCTGAAGGTTTGAAATTTATCGTTGTTCTAGTACAGAACCATGGCTTTGCATCGATCGGTCATCTCTCTGAAGATATTGGTTCGCAGCGTTTTGGTACCAAGTATCGCTTCCGCGATAAGCCGGGCAATAACCACGAGACCGGTGACGTTCTGCCAGTTGATCTAGCGACAAATGCAGAAAGCCTCGGAATGCATGTAATTCGTATCGCCGAAACACCTAACGCCATTGCAGATCTATCTGCTGCGATGAAGGTTGCCAAAGCGCATCCAACTGCCACGTTGATTCACATCAATAGCGATCCACTGCTTTACGCACCTGGCGGCGAAGCATGGTGGGAAGTCCCTATCCCTGCTGTATCGACTCTAGAAAGTACCCAGAAGGCTTATGCCCATTATTCAGAGGCGCGCAAAGCGCAGAAGAAGTACTTGGGTAAGGGATCTAGCGAGCGGAATTAAACGTAGCTAACTTCGCGGAAGGTGCGTTTGATCGAAAGAGTTAACTTGTCGTTCTTCGGATCGGCAACTCTAAAGAAGCACAATATTTTCTTGCCGTACTTCTTCTCTTCAGCACCTGGATCAGGAAAGAAATAACCGTAAGTTAAAGACTGTGGCAGATCTTTCTGGCCAGTAAGCGTTGCAATTGCTGCGTTGTCACAAGCAACTCCGGCTTCTTTCTTCGCCGCATCAGAACTTAAATCTTTCGCCTTTATCTTTCCAACAAAGAAAACTTCGTAATGATGTGGTGAAGTGCACGCAGTCGAATACAAAGTTTTGTAATTAGTGTCGGTCCATTTACTTGGCTTGGTGGGAGCTTTATTGGCGCTGTAGCAGCCCGGCTTTAGCTCCAAGTAGAAAGTGCCTTTAGATAGCGCCTCGGCGGTTGGGGTTCCGAGAAGAAAGAGCGCCAAAACGCTTAGGACAGTTAACTTCTTGCGGCGCATGCGTAAATCATATGACCTAAACCTCAAGTTGAAGGTTGAAGTTAATCAAAAAGTAATAAAGATTAACGTGGTTAAAACGGCGGGTGAATAGCGCATTTCTCGGGCTCGGTTACTCTTACCTCACAAACGTTTTGTAGGTCGATTGCCCTAATCGGCCGCGTCTATATAAGGAGCTCCACTTGATTAAGAGAATTTCGGCTATTACAGCTGCACTCGCTCTTGCAACAGTTGGCTTCATTGTTCCAGCAAACGCTGCAACAACAGAAGCAGATTGCGGTAAGGCAGGCGCATTTTGCGTTGGTCTCGTAACTGACCTTGGTCAGATTGACGATAAGTCATTCAACCAATCAGCATGGGAAGGCGCTCAAGCAGGCGCTAAGAAGGCTGGCGGTTTCGCTAAGTACATCGAAACTAAAGATTCAAAAGACTACGCAAAGAACATCAAGCTTTTCGCTGATGCAGGTTACAACGTAATCGTAACTGTCGGCTTCTTGATGGGCGATGCTTCAGCAGCTGCTGCAAAGCTTTACCCAAAGGTGAAGTTCGTTGGTGTTGACCAGTTCAACGCAACAACAGAACCTAACTACACAGGTTTGATCTTCGACGAAGATAAGGCTGGCTTCTTGGCCGGTTACCTCGCTGGATACCTAACAAAGACCAACAAGGTCGGCGCAGTATTCGGTATGAAGGAAGTTCTTCCAGTTCGCAAGTTCGGTGAAGGATACGAAAACGGAATTCAATACGCAGCTAAGCAGCGCAGCAAGAAGATCCGTTCATCAGTTGTTTATCACCCAGCAGGCGATAACGCTTTCTCAAACCCAGCATGGGGTGCAACAACTGCTAACCAGCTACTTACACAGGGATTCGACGTAATCTTCGGTGCAGGTGGATCAACTGGTAACGGTGCTATCGGCAAGGTAGCTCAGAAGGCTGGCGCATTCTGCATCGGTGTTGACATCGATCAGTACTACACAGTTCCTGAAGCAAAGCCATGTCTAGTAACTTCTGCAGAGAAGAAGCTTGTGCTTGGAGTTTCAACACTTGTTGGTCAGGCTAAGGCCGGAACAATCAAGGGTGGAAATTTCGTAGGTCAAGTTGGACTTGCACCATTCCATGACTTGGAATCAAAGGTTCCTGCAGCAGTCAAGGTACGTTTGAAGAAGACAACAACTGGCGTTCTCGCTGGTTCAATCTCAACTGGCTTTAAAGGTTAATTAATAACCTGAGAGTTAGTAGAAAGAGCGGGTGTGCAAATGCACACCCGCTCTTTCTTTTCTTCCTCTTACTTCCCCTTTCAATATTCCAAAAAAGCAATAAGATAGCCAATTATGAGCGATACAAAATCCATTAAATCCGATCTGGATAATTCAAAGAAAAAGTTTGATGTTGGCTCTTGGTTAATTCCAGTAATTGCAGTTCTAGTCGCGCTCTTCATCGGCGCCATCTTGATTAAAATTCAAGGCTTTGATCCAGTTGTTGCATATAGATCACTCTTCAAAAGTGCATTTGGTTCAGTTGAAGGTTTAGGCGTAACGCTCGCTAAAGCAACTCCGCTTGTCCTTGCAGGACTTGCAGTCGCAGTTGGTTTACGCGCTGGATTATTTAATATCGGCGCCCAAGGACAGTTACTTTCTGGAGCACTGGCTGCAGCGTGGGCTGGCGTAACTTTTGATGGACTTCCTGGTTATATACATATTCCAGTAGCTCTGATCATCGGAGCTTTCTTTGGTTCACTCGTTGCTGCGATATCTGGATTCCTTAAGGCTTATCGCGGGGTGCATGAAGTTATTACGACAATCATGCTCAATAGCATTGTTATGGCGATCGCCGATTATTTAGCCTCAGGAAGACTTCGCGAACCAGGTCAATTTTTAACTAGAACTTCCGAAATTTCTGAGAATGCTCGACTGCCTTTCTTTGGAAGCATCCCATCTGGCTTCTTCATCGCGGTCATCCTGGGCGTATTTTTCTGGTGGATACTCGGTCGCACAACAAGTGGTTTCCGAATTGAAACGGTGGGCCGCAATCGTCATGCCGCTTGGTATTCGGGTATCTCGGTAAAGCGCACAGTCGTCTCTGCCATGATTATTTCTGGCGGTATCGCAGGTTTAGGTGGAGCAGTTGAAACGCTAGGAATTACCTACCGCTACGAGCCAGCATTTAACTTGGGGCTTGGATTCGATGGAATTACGATCGCACTTCTCGGTCGTGTACATCCAATCGGAATTATTCCAGGGGCAATTCTGATTGGTGGAATGCGCGCGGGCGCTGCCAACATGCAGTTTGATGCCGGCGTTGCTCCAGAGATCGTTGATTTGCTGATGGCTCTGATTCTCTTATTTGTAACCGCACCTCTTATTACTAGATTCTTTAAGAACTCTTCAAATAAATCTATGACTAGCGGATGGGGTAACTAACCATGAAGATGCTGACCAAACGCAATAGTTATATTTTTCTTGCACTTGCGGCAACTGCTTTCTTTTATTCTCGTGACGGGGACATCACAACCTCTGTCTATGCAACTGGCTTAGCTTTTGCCCTTCCCCTTGCACTTGCTGCGATGGTCGGAATCATGTGCGAACGCACCGGTATCGTAAATATTGGAATCGAAGGAACGATGCTTATCTCAGCCTTCGTCGCCTTCTTTGTCGCTTACCTAACGCAGAACATCATCATCGGGCTAGTTGCTTCTCTACTCGTTGGAGCGCTGATGGGATTCATCTTGGCGTTGATGGCAGTTTCTTGGCGAATGGATCAGATCATCGCCGGAACAATTATCAATATCTTGGCAACTGGCCTAACTTCATTTCTCTATGTACAAGGCAAGACAATTCCATCTGTCTTCCAGTCATTTGAAATACCGCTTCTCTCCAAGATTCCATTCTTGGGGCCAGTTCTCTTTATCCACGGCGCACTCACCTTTGTTGGGCTTGCGGTGATTCTGATTCTCTACGTTGGTATCTATCACACGCCTTGGGGCTTGCGCTCTCGCGCAGTTGGAGAACATCCATCTAGCGCTGACACTGCTGGTGTTTCAGTAGCTCGCCTGCGCTACATCAACGTCACGATCGCAGGTGCGATCGGTGCGCTGGCTGGCGCATACCTAGCGCTTGAACTCGTAGGTTCATTCGAACGCGGCTTTATCGCAGGTAAGGGCTTTACCGCACTTGCTTTGATGATCTTCGGTCGCTGGAATCCACTTGGAGCACTTGCAGCAGCGCTCTTCTTCGGGCTAACTCAAGCATATGCAAGCCAGTTGATGATCGATCAGGTTGTAAATATTCCTTCACAATTTACCGCCGCACTTCCATACATTTTAACGATCGTGATCTTAACGATTTCTGCTGGCAAGGTGCGACCACCTGCTGCAGAAGGTCAACCATATGAGAAGGGACAGTAATAATGAGCGCTCTTCTTGAAGTAACTGGCGTAACCAAGCGCTATCCCGGTGTTGTTGCAAATGACAACGTTTCACTAACAGTTAACGCGGGCGAAGTTGTTGCACTGCTTGGCGAAAATGGCGCTGGCAAATCAACGCTACTTAAAGCGGTATTCGGTCTAATCAAACCAGATTCTGGTGAGATAAAGATCGGTGGAACTCCGATTGTCTTCGGCGATACTGCAGGCGTAATTGCGCGCGGTGTCGGCATGGTTCACCAGCACTTCCAATTGGTGCCGGTCATGACTGTGACAGAGAATTTGATTTTGGGAGATGAGCCAAAACGCGGCCTCTTTATAAATCAGAAATCTGCGCGCCAAGAGATCATTACACTCTCAAAGCGCTACGGTCTCGAAGTTGATCCTGATGCAGTAATTGAGGACCTACCTGTTGGAATGCAGCAGCGCGTTGAAATCCTTAAGGCGCTACGTAAAGATGTAAAACTTCTAATTCTCGATGAACCAACTGCGGTATTGACGCCACAAGAGATCGATGAACTATTAGGTGTTATTCGTAACCTCGCTAAATCAGGCGTTGGCGTTGTCTTGATTACCCACAAACTCCACGAAGTTATGGCTGTTGCCGATCGCGTAGTTGTTTTACGAGGTGGCAAATTAGTTGGCACAACGACCCCTAAAGAGACTGATGAAGCAGGGTTGGCTCAGATGATGGTCGGTCGCTCAGTTGTCTTGCAGGTAAATCGCACCGAAGCTAAGCAAGGCGGTGCAGTCCTAGAAGTTAAAGGGCTTGAAGTCCGCGATGATCGCAAGATCATGTC
>JAIYCF010000071.1 GCA_027488165.1 Streptomycetaceae bacterium | reverse complement strand
TGTGAGCGTTCCAGTCTTGGCCTTTACGAGACCAACCGCATCTGGCGCTGTCTTTATATAACGGCTTTGTAGAGTTCCACTTTTTCCGCTGATGGGAAGTCCATTGATCAACTTTGATAGGAGTGGATCGGAATGAATTTTATAGAGCAGTTGTGCAAGAACATGGGCAGTCATTTTATTCTGTCTCGATAAACCACTGGCATCAATTACTTGTATCTGTACCGGATTGATTCCATAGCCAATGAGAATCTCTGCAAAGGTAATCGCAACTCCTTCATCGCTAAATCCATTGCCAGAATACTTCGCTGCGAGCTTAGCCATCCGCTCTGAAAGTTGGTTATCGCTCCAAAGTAGGAACCAATCCATCATCTTTACAACTTGTGGGGATTCGGAAACCAGAATCTCTTCGCTAGCTAGCAAGCTGGCTTTTTCGTCAGTGACCTTTACAAATGTGGCTGTAACGCCACGTTTCTTATAGAAGGCTTTATAGCTTGCGACTTCATTGGCATAGATGCCGTTGTAGTAAACCTTGAGTTTTTTGATCGAACCGCCAGAACTCTCTTTTACTTTACTTAAACTATTGAAGCCAATGCGAGGGAAAGAAGTGCGATTCATCTTGGTGGCCACTCGGTGATCCATGGCTACCCAAGGATCAAATTCGCCATCTATAACAATCGAATCTGGCTCTGTTCCAAGTGAAACGCGAGTGGTAAAGACTTGCTCGGGCTGCAAGTGCTTAAGTGTTGCCGCCGCGGCAAGTATCTTCATAGTTGATGCAGGTTTACGTTGCGAGAATGCGTTTGATTCAAAGACAACTTCGCCCGTACTTACATCTACTAGCGACACCGAAGGATTGCTTAACTCTGGCTCTACCGCTAGCCGCGAGAAGACGCTCGCTGCTGAGACTGGATCAAAGGCAAAAGAGCTCGGCGTTATCGCCAATACCGCTGCAGTGAGCAGCGCTGAACGCTTCAGAAAACTATTCATCAAAAGGTTAATTACGCAACGGTTGCGATAAGGATATTGAGAACCGTTAGACCAAGCAGCGTCAGCCAGATGTTCTTCTTCAGCTCGCTCTTCTTCGCGTTCATGTAGCTCAGAACTAAAATAATGAGAACCACAATAAATTTGATTCCTACTGTGGTGTGGTTCAAAGTCTCATCTGGCTTAGCTGATGAATAGGCGCCAACCATGACGATTCCGGCCAGTAGAGCAGTGGCAGCAGAGTGCATCACGCCACCAGAAAGTTTGCGAGGGTTCTTATTCCACTGTAGAAGTAGTAAGACAAGAATTCCGGCTATCGCCAACATATGCACGATATACGCGATGAGAAATACAGTCTCCATAGTTAATAGCCCTTTCTAGCCTTTCTTACACATTAAGTTTAGAGTGCGCACATGGAAATAAATACACCTGCCACGATCGGTCCGGGAGAATTTTTTCCAGTTGTAGGAGTAGGGCCTCATGAAAAACCTTGGCCAACTGGTGCACAGTACGACTTAGAGTTACTTGAGAATGGCGATCGTCGCAATGTTTTAGATCACTATCGCTATTGGACTGTAGAAGCGATCGTCGCTGATTTGAATACCAAACGCCATAAGCTGCATATTGCCATTGAAAATTGGCAGCATGATCTAAATATTGGTTCAGTAGTCAGAACCGCAAATGCCTTCAACGTTTCTGCGGTGCATATAGTCGGAAAACGCGACTGGAATAAGCGTGGGGCAATGGTTACTGATAAATACCTAACCGTTATTCATCACCCAACCATCGCTGACTTTGCTACTTGGTGCAAAGAAAACAATTTACCAATTATCGGAATCGATAACGTTCCAACGTCTAAGCAACTTGAGGGTGCGCAACTACCTGAATCCTGCGTACTTTTATTTGGGCAAGAAGGCGCCGGAATGTCAGATGAGGGTATTGAAGTCTGCGAAGTGCTCTATGAAATTCGCCAATACGGTTCAACTCGTTCCATGAACGCATCTGCTGCCGGCGCAATAGCGATGTATCACTGGGCGCTGCAGCACTTGCCTCGCTAATTTCGGCTTAACTCCTGCAATAAACCATCTACTGCTCGTTCAACCATTTCTAAAACTTCTTCGAAGGCTGAATCAGGAAGTGAATATGGATCTGGTACCTCGCGGTCGCCAGCAATTGTGTAATCAAAGTCCCGCAAGAAATGCACCTTGCTGTGCAGATTTGTATTTTCGGTAAGCGCTAGAACATTTCGATGATTGCTGCGATCCATCACCAGAATCAGATCAGATTTCTCCATACGCGAAGCGGTCATTTGCGATGCGATGTGATCGAACTTGTAACCTGCTGCTTCCCAAGTTTTCTTGGAAGGCGGGTTGGGTCCTTCACCTACATGCCAATTTGATGTTCCGGCGCTATCGACCAAAATTTTTGGCGCAGTCCAATCGGAAGTTCTATTTGCCAACACCGCTGCTGCCATCGGTGAGCGGCAGATATTTCCGAGACAAACCATGGTGATAAGAAGTTCATCGCGATTTCGCAGATGAGAAAGATCAGGCACGAGTTATTTAGTCGCCTAAATCATCCGAGACTGGGACATCTTCCATCGCCTCGCGTACAGCAACTAGGCGACGGTCAATTTCATTTGCTTCAGCCATACGGCCAAGTGCGCGAAGCACGCTAGCCATGCGGGTTTCAATATCCACGATGAGTTCAAAATCCTTAGGTTCTTCTTCAGAAATAATCTGCAGAACGCCATCCAGGGTTGCAAGCCCTTCATCGAGTTTTCCAAGTAGAACTTCAGCTTTTCCGTATTCGTAGAGCGCAAAGGTTTCACGCCGATGATCGTGTCCGGTTTCAAATACATCGATGGCCTTGCGGGCAGCTTCGATCGCTTTATCGCCATCACCGAGTTCGACATAGCAAGAGGCGATCTTCTGATCACAACGAGCGACTTGAATTACTTCTTTCTCGGTCTTAAAGATTAAGCGCGCTTCTTTAAAGGTAGTAATAGCTTGGTCGTACTGCTTTAGCTCGCGGTATGCGCAACCAAGCAAGTGGAGATCATTTGCCGCGCCAATTTGATTTCCATCAACAAGATGCTCTTGTGCGCATTCATCCATGATTTCGACAACTTTTGCATAATTCTTTGAGGCATACCACCACTCGCCTAATGTGCAGGCAAGTTCTAGCGAAAGTGGTGATTTGCTTTCGCGCAAAATCTCAACCGCTTTACTCATCGCAGTGGCAGCCTCGTCCATACGCTTTAACTGATTTAAGTTATATCCAATTGCAGAGTAAGCCTGTGCGAGCCCTTCGCTAGATTCGGCGGCACCTAGTTCAGAGAAAATATCGCGCGCTGTTTCAGCAAGAGCGAGCGCTTCGTCATATTGCCCGCGCGCAAAAATTCGCGCACTTAATTCGTAATAAGTATTTGCGCGATCGGCGCCATGAACCTCTGGAATTCGATCCCAGAGCATCTCTTCCGTTACGAGCTCGTCCTGGCCGTCATCATCGCTCATGACGGCAACGCTACTCGCAAAGATATGGATGGGGCGTTAACTCGGCGCAATCAGGTGGCTCTACGAGGCAATTTTGCCCCTGTTTTGCAGATGCAAGTAGTTCGCAAATGGCTTATTCTTTACCCATGCATATACCTGACGGATTTATCGACCTCCCTACCTCCGCCGCTTTTGCCGCAATTGCAGCCGCCGGAGTCGCCGTATCAATCCGCGGATCAAAATCCGCGCTCGATGAGAAGACTGCGCCACTTGCAGGGCTTACCGCCACCTTTATCTTCGCAGTTCAGATGCTCAACTTTCCGGTAGCTGCCGGAACGAGCGGACATTTACTTGGCGCCGCGCTCGCCGCAGTATTAATCGGTCCCTATGCGGCAACTCTGGCGATAACAATTGTTTTAATTTTGCAAGCGCTGCTCTTTGCCGATGGTGGTTTAAGCGCACTTGGTTTAAGTATCTTTAATATGTCACTTCTTGCAGTCTGGTTTGGGTATGGCGTATTTCTTCTTGTTAAGAAGATTATGCCAAAGAAGAAAATCTCAATCAGTATCGCTGCCGCAATGGCTGCGCTCTTGTCAGTTCCAGCCGCTGCAGCCGGATTCGTTCTGCAATATGCGATTGGTGCCAATGCAACTTTCTCAGTCTCTGCAGTCTTTACCGCGATGATCGGTACGCACTTCCTGATCGGAATCGGCGAAGCGCTGATCACCTTCTTTGCAGTTGGCGCAGTTCTTGCCAGCCGCTCAGATTTGGTTTACGGATATAAGAACGAGACTTCCAAACTAGAGATTCGGAGCAACTAATGAAGCAGAAAACTTTCTTAATCTCAGGGTTTATCGCATCTCTTTTTCTTGCAGGAGTCGTTTCCTTCTACGCCTCATCTCATCCTGACGGTTTAGAAAAAGTAGCCGAAGATATTGGTTTCATTGAGACCGCAAAAGAGAACACCAACAGCGATGTGATTCTCTCCGATTACGGATTTAAGGGCATAGATAACCCACGTCTTTCAACTGGCGCTGCAGGTGTTATTGGCGTGATCGTAACAGGCGCAATCTCAACTGGATTTTTTCTGTTAATCCGCCGTAAATCTGGTGGAAATAAATAAAACTTCAAAAGCCAGAACTTGACCTTGTACATACACATGGCCACCACCACGGCCATGATGTAGGCGAGCGCCTATATCTACACCGCCATTCGGTGACTCATTCACTACCTGCGCATGTAAAAATTCTTACTGTTTTGGCCTTTATTTCAGTATCTGTGGCTACGCCAATTACTCGTTGGCCAGCCTTTATCGCCTTCTTTAGCCTGCTTATCTTCACCGCAGTAATGAGCAAGATTCCGATCTTGTTGCTCTTCAAGCGCGCGTTAATTGAAGTTCCCTTTGTCTTCTTCGCGATCTTGATGCCATTTTTCGGCGAAGGTGAAAAGTTTTCTATCTTCGGGCTTTCTGTTTATCGCGATGGCTTACTTGCCGGAACTTCGATCGTCGTTAAAGGAACCCTGGGTGTCTTAGCGGCGGTAATTCTTTCAACTACAACTACCGCACGCGAAATTCTGCGTGGTTTAGAAAAACTAAAACTTCCGATGATCATGGTTCAGATCGCTTCCTTTATGTTGCGCTACATAAACGTGATCAGCGACGAAATGGAGCGGATGAAAGTAGCCCGTGAATCACGTGGCTTTATTGCAACCGGCATCAAACATTGGAAAGTTTTAGCAACTGCAGCTGCCGCGCTATTTATCCGATCATACGAACGTGGTGAACGGGTTCACTTAGCGATGCTCTCGCGCGGCTTTGATGGTGCGCTGCCTTCTTTAGATTCGCACGCTGTCACTGCGCGTGAATGGACAACCGCGCTCTCGATTCCATTCTTTGCACTAATCGCATCACTTACCGCTTTACTGATTGGTTGGTAGAAATGTCTAACGTCCCAAGCCTGCAGATTACTGAGTTGGCATTCGCATACCCTGATGGCAATCAAGCGTTGTATGGCGTGAACCTGACAATTCAAAAAGGTGAGCGAGTAGCACTTCTTGGCCCTAACGGTGCCGGTAAGACAACTCTTGTAATGCATATGAACGGTATCCATCCAACTATGCAGGGCGAAGTTCGCATCTCTGGCGAGCTTGTTGATAGTAAAAATAAAGAATCCCTCAAAGCGATTCGTTCAAAAGTTGGAATTGTTTTTCAGGATCCTGATGATCAACTATTTATGCCAACAGTTGGTGAAGATGTCGCCTTTGGTCCATACAACATGGGGCTTCGCGCAGATGAGCTAGATAAAGTTGTTAAAGATGCCCTAACCCAGGTTGGCATGCTCGATTACATTGATCGTCCGCCGCACCACTTATCTTTTGGTCAGCGCCGCCGCGTTGCCGTGGCAACTGTGCTCGCCATGAAGCCTGAGATCTTGGTTCTTGATGAGCCTTCTTCAAACTTAGATCCCGCAAGCCGCCGCGAGCTCGCCGATATCTTGCGCTCTCTAGATATCACGATCGTGATGGTTACCCATGATCTTCCCTATGCATTCGAGCTATGCGAGCGATCAGTAATTCTTTCTGGCGGCATCATCGTTGCCGACGATAAGACCGGACAGATTCTGAACGATGAGAAACTATTGAAATCTCATCGCCTTGAACTACCAGTTGGATTTTCATTTAAGTAAATCTCTTAGAAAATTACTTAACTGCAAAGTTTCTGCTCAGGATCAACTTTCCACCAGAATAAACACGCACTGTGCGCTTTCCCGAAGTGACTGTGTTCTTGCCAATTTGCACAACGCGTGAATCAATCATTGCGATAATCGGCGCAGTTCCCACATTAGAAACATAGATTGAAATTACGCGCTTCGAAAGTGATGCGCTGGCCTTAACGGCCGCTGTAGCGACTGGATTGGCTGATGCGCTTGGCGTTGGTTTAGGTGTCGGACTTGGCGCGACAACTGGAGCCGGTTTAACGGTAACTGTTGCTTGCAAAGTATTTGATTGACCGTACTTACCAGCAGGTTGTTGATATGCCGAGATAGTGGCGGTACCTACTCCAACACCAGTGACCACGTTATCAATGACGGCGGCAACTTTTGGATCCGATGATGAGTAAATCCATTTACCTGCCGAGTTTGAAACAGGCGCTTTAGTTGTAGGAGCTTTCTCGCCTACAGATATCTCAAATGGCGCAAAGGCTCCTAACGTTGGAGTCACACCAATTACTCGAACTGAATATGTTGTAGAACTTGCAACCCAGCTATCGGTGGCTTCTTGCGTCAAGGTAATTGTTGCAGTGCCTGCATTTCCTAACTTGATCGCGTTTCCATTTACTGCAGCGATTGTTGGATCGCTAGATGTAGCGCTCCATTTGCCGGTTGATTGTGAAGTTGGATATGCGATTGTGATATCCGGATCCCCTGCTAACTTTTCAACATTTGCAGGCGCTGTAAGGCTCTGTCGCCCTTTTACAAAGACGCTGATTATTAAGGGTTTTGAGGCGCCAAACTTCAGAGCCGGGCCTTGCACAGCAGTCACCGTAACTTTTCCGGGCTTTAACGCACTTAACGAATTACCGTTAATCGATGCAATCGCAGGATCAGATGAAGTAAATGTCCATGTACCAGGTGAGTTAGATACTGGCGCCGCCAAAGAAATCTGTTGTGGTGTTCCGGGAATTATCTCAACCGTGCGATCTTGAAACCCAGCTGCACTTACAACTGGGTCAACTGCCAAGATGGTGACATTCATCGTCACAATAATTGATCGGAATCCGCCGGCTGGTGCTTGTTTAGCAGAAATCTTCGTCGATCCTGCTTTAAGTGCCGTCACCGTCAAGCCATTTACTGAAGCTACAGATGGATCCGCACTAGTTAGAGTCCAGGCGCCTCTTGAATTAGAAACTGGCAAGATAAGTTCAACTCTAGAAACGCTATCGATTGAAAGTGTTATATCGCTAAACGTTCCAACTGTTGGACTAGGTGCAGTTACAGATAACTTCATAGTCGCGCTAGTTGTTAGCCAGTTAAGAGTTGGCGACTGCGTTGCTCTGATGGAAACTTCGCCACCATCTAGAAGAGTTACCTTATTTCCTGAAACTGTTGCGATGCTCTGATCAAGTGATTGGTAGCTCCAAGCGCCATCGGATGAACTTGTCGGTGGGGTAATTGTGAAAGTACCTGCCGATAGTGCAACTGCTTGATCTTTAAACTCACCGAGCGTTGGAATACCTGGTGTAACAGTTAAACGTGAAGAACGAGACGCCGCGTTATATGCACCAGAGACTGCTTGGGCATATCTAATAATTGAGGTTCCTGCTGATAGCAGCGTCAAAGTTAAGCCGTTGGCTGTTGCAATTTTTGGGTTATCGATTTCAATCGACCAGGCACCAGGTGAGTTCGTTGCTGGCGGCGTTAAAGTAATTGTTCTTTGGGTTAGCGAGACTGTTGTTGCGGTCGGGGTCGCGATTATCGTTACCGCTCCCACCGCTGAAGTCGGCGCTAATAAAGTGGAAATCACGAGGGCTGCGAAAAGTTTGCTCTTCATAGCCTAATTATCTGGACCAGTAAGAACCCCTAAGGGTTGCAACGCCCCTTACTTTGCTGAGAGTTTGATGCGATTTTGACCAATCGCAGCACCCAATAAAACAATGAGTGCTCCCACTGGTTCGTACCAATAAATACTTTCTTGCAAAAAGATAATTCCTACTATTACTGCAACGACCGGGGTTAGATATGTGACGCTGCTCGCAATCGCGCTTCCTGCAATTGCCATAACTTTAAAGTTCCAGATATAGGCAAAACCACTTCCAAATACGCCTAGTGCGACCATCGCCAAGACTGGCGCTGGCTGGTATTCGTACTTCTCAACTCCGTTGTAGATAAAGAAGGGCAGCAAAGTCAGCGCACCCATCGTTACTTGTCCTGCGGCAATCGACTCTGGTTGTAATTTTTGGGGCAATATGAATCTTCGTGAATATGGAAATGAAAATCCGTAACATGTAACTGCAGCTAGCAGAATCAGAATTGCCCAAAGCGGGTTATCTCCAAGGCCTTTCCAGGCGCCTAAAACTGTTAGTACTCCAATAAAGCCAATCAGGATTCCAACTACTTGATAAAGCTTCGGCTTTTCATCGCGCGTAACCACCATGATTGCAAGCAAAGTCATCAGCGGCGTTACTGCGTTAATGATTCCGGCGAGTACCGAAGTAACTTCAGTTTCGGCCAAAGCAAAGAAGACGCCAGGAATTACATTTAGTAATAGAGATACAACCCAAAGATGAAAGATCATTTTCTTCGATTTAGGAAGCGATATTCCTTTGTACCTTGCCCAAGCAAGCAATGTCAGCGCGCCAAATGCGCAGCGTACGAAGGCGACTCCAAATGGAGTTAGAAATTCGAGACCCAATTTAATGAATATGAACGAGCAGCCCCAAACAACTCCCAGGGCTAGGTAGATACCGAGCCAGGCTTGTTTCTTCTCAGATTTTCCAGTGCTCATAGAAGAGCAATCTTACGAGTTTAAAGCGAGATTATGGTGATCTGTTGGTTAGGGAAGCTTGATCCGCCAGAAGCCAGAACCACAATTCTGACACCGATATTTGAAGCGTTTTCGCCTGCATTTGGCACGAAGTTAGCGGGAGGCATAACGGTAAGCGTGTTGTCATTATCAACTTGGAAGCTATCTGCAGGAACGCTACTGAGTCGGACTCCCCCAATTCGACCAGAGAAATAAACAGCTGTGGTCGTGTTGAAATTAGTACCAATTATCTTAATTGGAGTTCCAACTGTCATTGTGGTTATCGAGTTTCCACTTAGGTCGCGAATGTCTGTAACTGTTGGCATACAGTCAACAGAACATGTTTCAGGACCGCGAACGATTGGAATCTCTGACGAGATTGAGATTCCAGTTCCGCTAAAGACGGTATCCCAACTAAATGAAGAAACGAAGTTCAGGGTGACAACCGTTGTGGTATCGGAAAGAACCTGCAAATAGTTTCTATCGGCAGCTTTTATCGCTCTAAGCACGCAACTTCCAGCCTGGGAAGTTGTTAAACGTAGCCCAGTTACAGAACATCCCGTAGAAGCTCCGCCGGATATAACCACCACGCTAAGTGCACCAGTTGAAGATCCTCCAGAAATAGTAATGTCGAAAGGAACTGTGATGCTTTCCTGAGCAGATAGGAGAATTCTTAGTGGAGACTGAGCAATCGGATTAATTACCAAATCCGCACTTACATATGTTGGTGTTTCATAGTTACTTATATCAACGCCTGAGAGCAGCGATAGACCGCGTGCAAATACTTGATAGGTGCCGCCATCCGTTGGCGCCGTCGTTGAATCATACGAAGTTGGTGAAGTTGCAAAATATCTATATCCAGTTGCTGCCGTATAAGTGTTGGCAGGTATAGCCGGAATATCTGAAACATCTGCCGTTGGAATTATCTGCAGAATATCGCGTGCCAAAATGCCACTGACACGATACGTTGGAGAAACCACCGCAACTGATCCGGCGTAAGAAACCGCAGTAATTGTTTCAGTCGTCACTACTGGCGCTAAGGCTTTATTTACGGTGACCGATGCAGTTGCCGTTACTGATTCATACAGGTCAGTTCGGTCATAAAGAACTGATATTCCGCAAGAACTTCCGGCTCTAATTCCTGTTACTTCGCCAGTTACGTTATCGATGGCGCAACCCGGCGAGCTTCCGGCTGAGTATGTGACGGTTGCACTATCTAATACTGGAAGAATCGTTGAAGTAACCGTGGTGGTTTCACCGTATCTAATCGTGCTTGCTGTTGGTGTAAGCGAGGCGGTACGAATTCCACGGTTAATCGTGACCGTAACCGTCTTGGTATCGCTCAACCAGTTAGCGCTCTGATTCAGTACCAAGGTGATATCACAAGAACCAACAGCGAGTGTGGTGATTACGCCAGATGAAGAATTCACCGAACAGGTTGTGCTTGAGGTGCTGTACAACTTTGTGCCATCACCTGGATGAACCACAGTCGGAGTCTCGGTCTTTGAAGCTCCGTAGGTGATCACATTGTTTCCTGATCCGTAAGTAAGTGTCCAAGATCCACGTGCGGCGCGGTTGATCGTCAGAGTCCCGGGTGCGTACGTAACTGCTCTGTAATTAGTTGCTAGCGCAGGAGAAGTGAACACCGCAGAAGAAGGCGTTATTGAGTATGTTCCCGCCTCTTTTGGTGCAGTTGTAGAAGACGAATAACTAGAACCAGTGTTTATTATTCCTGCAAATACATAACTAGCTGCGGTGATGGAATCTATTGAAGCCAGTCCCGTCAGCGAGATAGATCGTGTTGGAACAGTGGTGTTTGAAACGTTTGAACCATCAACTGAGTATGTTGCAGATAGATCATTCGCTGTAACAGTTAATGTATCTGCCTTGCCAACGACTACCGAAATCGCAGATGCGGTCTCGACGCTGTTGTTGAAGTTAACCGAATCCGTTGGTGACAACAAGGCAGAAATTGATGCTGTTTCCACAACCGATGGAGTCCAAGTACAAGTTGCTACTCCGTTGGAAGTCGCTACAGATGAACATCCAGTTAAATTTGTGCCCGCCTTCTTAAAGGCTACGTTTCCTGGCGTGCTTGCTGCTACCGAGAGGGTGACCGGTGTTCCGTAAGTCGCAGTTAATACTGATCCTGGAAGTGAAATTGTTGTTCTTGGCGTGGCCTTATTGACTCTAATCCTCACAGTGGCTGAATACGGAGCAGAATTAGCGGCATCTTGAACTTTGATTACTTGTGAATAATCACCAACTGTTACAAATGAAGGAACATTGAGCGTTAATAGCCCTGAAGGTGATTCCTGATTTACAAAAGCGGTAATCATCGTCTCAGTCGCAGTATCGCTCTGTGTTAAGTACTTAAGAATTGCTGTTCCTGAACCGCCTTGGGCGCCATTAATTTTGAACAAGCCAGCAGACCCGGCTCCGCCACCACCGCCCAAACCGTTTGTACCAGCAGTTGGTGCAGTGAAATCAATGTTTGACCGTAGATAAGTCGTGGGAATGGCTATTCGTGACTGACCGGTGAATTCGTACTCAAGTCTCCAAGCTGCACTGCCCGTAACTTCGGTGTAGAACGCACTTATTGGATAGAACTGACCTTTTACGAAACCATCCCAGGTTGCGCTTGCTGAGCCAATTGTGATCGGTAATTCTCTGTTGGTTCCATTGACGTTTATGGAAAGTAAACTTGAATCATCCGATGACATTGTAAACGTGATGCTTCCAGTGTGCGGAGCTATAAAGTATCCCGTTGCATAGCCTTGGAAATTATCTTTTCCATCGCATGGGAAGGCTGCATCGTTGGCAAAATCTATATTTCTGATCACCTGCGCACAGGTTCCAGTTGTAAATGTGTTTTTATTGAGTGCAGAGGTCGAGTTATCTTTCCTGAAATATGTGGCTAAACCGTAACTTCCAGATCTAAATTGGGAAACTGGAATTACAGATTGGGTGACCCCAGCGTAGGCATACTCCAATTTCCAACTAGCAAGACCGCCAACTTCTGTGAAATAAACATTTATAGGGTATGCCTGTCCTGCGACAAAGTTGTTAAAGGTTGCGTTTACAGTAGTACAGCATGTCGAAAGCGATAGATTATTGTCTGTGCCATTTATATTGATTACTAATTGGCTTGAATCATCCGATGAGAGATAGAAAGTAATGCTTCCTGAAACCGGAGCAATGAAGTATCCGGTAGCCCAACCTTGGAAGTTATCTTTCTGTGAACATGGAAATTCAGAATCAGTCGAGTAACTGATATTTCCAGTTAAAGAACCACAAATGTCAGAGGTGATTGTCTGTTTCAATGTCGCGTTTGGCGGAGTACTGGTTGAAGTTTTAAAGTATTGAGGTAGTCCGTAAGAACCTTGGCCACTAGCCTGAGTTCCTGTTCCGCCGCCGCCAGCGCCGCCAGCTTTAAGCCCAACTAAAGAAATTGAGTCAGGGAATGGACCGCCTCCACCGCCGCCGCCGTAGGTGACTGAGCTGCCTGTGAAAGAGCTACTTGGTCCATTTGAACCAACACTTCCTGCTCCGGCGCCACAACTTCCGCTAGCGCCGGTACCACCGTTACCACCAGCTACTGCTGTTCCACCGCTACCAGTTAAACCGCCTGCTGCTCCCGCTGCTCCACAACCTCCACCGGCTGATCCACCAGGAGCTGTGTAAGTAGTCGAGCCGCTAACCAACGACGTTGTTCCCCCAACGGATGCATCAGGTCCTCCCCAAGCGCCACCTGTTCCGCCTGCGCCAACTTGTACAGTTACTGCACGATTTGCAGGAAGTGAAACAGAAGACAATGTATTAATTGATCCACCGCCGCCACCGGCACCGCCGTCACCACCACCGCCACCACCGGCTCCGACAAGCAGCGCATCAATTGCGGTAACGCCGGCAGGCGCAGTCCAAGTACATGAATCTGTTCCATTAATTCTTTCGTAAGTGAAACTTCCCGAGACAGTTCTTACGACTGCACAAACAGGGGTTGCAGAGAATGCAAATGGTGCGGTACCTGTTGAATTAGTTGTATAACCTTTGGTGACCGAGTCGCCGTAAGTTTTTACAATATCAAATTCACCAGTGAGTGTTACTGGAGCGTTAACAATTACAGTTACTGCAATCTCTGAAAAAGCTCCCCGTGCATCAGTAACCCTGATTGTAGATGTGAAAGTACCGGTTTCGGATCCAGAACCCACCTGCAGAAAACCCCCAGTCAATGAAGTTCCCGTAAGCGTGATATTCGCATTTACCGGCGAATTTGTAACCGACATCGTCAAAGTTCCGGTTCCGCCACTTATTGCATAAAGCGGAGATTTAAATAGAACGCCTCTTGAAGTTTCCAGTCGAGAAACACCCAATAACGAAGGCGGTGGTGTGACCACAATGGCGAAGACAATTGAAGTTGTAGCACTTGCCGTATCTGTGGCGGTAACTGTCTCGTAGTAAGTGCCTGGATTTATCGTTGAAAGCACGCGCAAAGTCGCCTGATCGCCAACAGAAGTTAAAGTGATTCCAGATCCAGCTGTGCCCGTGCGAGTAAATGTCTTTGCACTAGACCCTCTACTTGCCGTGATAACCGTAGAAGTCTCAATCCCAGATGTAGTTGCGATCGAAGTCGTAGCGGCGCTCAAGATAATTGGTGGGTTAACAACCACATTTACTAAATGAGTTACCGAAGCGCCCGCAACATCTGTTGCAGTAATAGTTTCAAGATAAGTTCTAGCAGTCTGAGTATCAGTTGCTGCCAAGTTTGACGCGGTATTTAAACGGATTGCATTGGCTGTCGATGTATCTGAGGTAATTCCTGAGATGACTGGAGTTAGCGTTAAAGTCTTATTTCCTGTTCCCCGTGTCACGGGGATAGCTGTCGCAGCGAAGGTGGCGCCTTGAGTTGTAGTGAAAGTGCTGCTTCGGGCTGAAGTGTTTATGTATCGGGAAACTAAAGCGTTGTAGTTATCTTGAATTTCAGATTGTGATAGACCACGGTTGTAGACACGAACAACTCCAATAGATCCATTTAATAACTGTGATGCGCTGTCCCAGCGTCGTCCAATGAAATAATCTCTAGAGGAAGTTGCTGGTGCTAATAGAGAAGTTGCGCTCGTTATTGCAACACCATTTACATAAATAGTGTTTATGTAGTTATTGCCGCTTCTAACTACAGTAGATGCGATGTGATACCAAACCCCGGCAATAACCGTTCCTGTAGGCGTTACCGTTTCAACCCAGTTTTGAGCAGTGGTCGGTAGATATCCGGAATGAATTTGCCCAGTATTTCTGATTGATAAAGCAAGGTTGATGCTGCCAGTCGTTCCTGTATATCCCTCGCATATCAAACAGGCAGTACCGGCAACCGAAGCAGAGGTAAATCTGACCCACGTTTCCGCGGTGTATTCAGGGAATGCACCATTTGTAACTCCTGGACTTGTGGCAGTTGTTATCGAAGGAAACGTTAGGTTGTTGGTGCTTCCGTTAAAGGTAAAGATTCCGCCGTTAGTTGTGGAGTACGTAGGAGCGTTGGTAAATACTGCACTTGAGCCAGCACCACTCAAATCTTTCCAGTTTCCGGCCCCAGTCGAACTCAATGGGTTGGCTGCATCTAGATTTAGAACCAATCCAGGTTTTACATAAGAATTCTCATTTGTTACGTTATTTATAATTGGAAAATCATTTACAACAATGTTTAAGGCTAGCGATGAAGTTGCTGAAACTGAATCAGTTACTGCTATGTTGATGGAATGTGTTCCGGTTGCCGTATAAGAATCTACGTTGACAGTGACAAAGCCTGATGCAGCAGTTGATGTATCGATGGAAATTCTCCATCGGCTTGTAGAGGATACATATGTCAGTGCATAAGTTCTATTTCCTGTTCCGCCTGTGACGTTTAACCTTGCGGAAGCTCCTCTGGTGAAAGTTGTTTCAACAGTGTTGGACCCTGAGGCAGAAACTAGCGATGGGGGTGAATTAACTACAATTACGATAACTCTTGAGGTTGTAGCGCCAATAGAGTCAGTAGCTGTAAGAGTTTCATAATAAGTTCCGGCTGGAAGCGTTCCTGCAACTGTCAGCGTTGCCTGACCTGTGTTTGCTGACATGGTTATTGCAGAAGATCCAGAACCGCTGACTCTGGTGAATGTAAGCGAACCAGTGCCTTGAGTAGCTGTAAGTGTCGCGGTGCCTGCTACGCCGAAAGTCGTTGTAATAGTTTCTCTCGATGTCGAAACAATAATTCTTGGGTTAACTGTCAACGAGATGTAATACGGCGTTGTCATACCGTTAGCATCTGTAGCGGTCATGGTTTCGGAGTAAGTTCTAGGTGATGTCGTTGAAGTAGAAGCGCCGAGTGCTGACAGCTTTAACACCGCAGTGTTGACCGTTGATGTATCAACTGTAAGTACGCTGTTTGCCCCAGATAGTGAAATATTCTTTGTTCCAAAGCCATTTACTCCGGTAAAGATGCTGAAGTCACGCGCAGTTCCAGCGGTAGCGGTCAAAGAAAGGTTTCCGGCTGTTGGCAGGTATGTATAGCGCCCCTTTGAAATCAAGAAGTTGTTTAATACCTCAGCCGCTGAAAGCGCTGTGCCATAGAGATGGAATGCACCGAAACCGAAACTACCTTTTATTCCGCTACCTAAATTTGTTGCGTCATTTTGTCCAATTGCAAAAAGTTGTCTGTACCCACCTTCGATCGGACTACTTCTATCAAAAGAGGTCTGCGGCGTGCCCACCGCAACACCATTTACATACGCGGTAAAGGTGAGAGTAGATTTATTATAAACATAACCAACGTAGTACCACCCAGTGTTTATTGCAGTACCAGCAGCTGGTGTGAAGGAAATGGTGGATGAGTTCCAAGTTCTGAATCTGAATGAACCGGAAACAACTTCTATCTGAGAGTCCTGCCATCCATCTGCAATAGTTCCATCAGAATTTACTTGACCTCGTTCATCCAAAATAATTCCATTGCCCGTTGGCTGAACCCACATAAATACGGAGATGGTGTCACCCATTTGTGCAGAAGTTAAACCGGTTCGCATATTCAAATACTGTGTGCCTGTAAACTTAAGATTTCCATTGAAGCCACGATCGAATGTTGTGGTTCCAACAAGGAGTGCATTCGAACGGCCTTGTAGATCGACAACGTTTGTACCACTACCAGTATAAGAAGTTGCGGAGTCCATTTCATATCTAACAAGTAGCCCACTTTGAAGAATATCTGGAACACTTGAGCTATTTGGATATGCAATAGTCGCAGACCTATTTACAGTAATTGTGAGAACCGTATTTTTAGTAACCCCGGTCGAATCGGTGACCGTTATCGACTCTTGATACGTTCCTACGGCAGTGGATGTGTCTACCAAGATCGTTACAAAATTAGAGGAAATGGTGGAAGTATCAATTGTTATAGCCGCAGAAGAAGGAGTCGAAACGTGAGTCAACGTCACCCGTTTGTTTGTTCCTCCATCCGAGAAATCAAGCCTAATTCGACCTTGTTTTCCATAGGTGGTCTGAGCTGAGGTTGGGTTCGATGGCGACCAGATCAATGGCGAGAAGACATTTATGCGAACTGGCATTAGTGAAGAATTTCCACCAGTATCTATGACGGTAACAGTTTCCCAGTATGTGCCTGGCGAGACGGTGTTTGCTATACGAATTCGAACCTGATTTGTAGCCAAACTTTCCAAAGTAATACCTGGAATCGTTGGCGCCATTGAAAAGGTATTTCTATAGCCAAGAATCGCTGTTATTGTGTCTGAAAGCGTGACTGATCCACTTGAAGCATTGACCGTTACGGATTCAGAATAACTTTGTTGAGCCGAGTAACTTGATATTCCATAATTGGAAGCCAGATAATCTTCAATTTGTTTGATTTCAGTATCGCTCAATTTTCGATCAAAAATTATTGTTTCTGCTACCTGCCAAGCCTCAGAATAATCGAAGCCTCCGGCATTTATAGTCATCGGAGGAAGATTGTCGGTTGTTCCGTTAGAAGTTCCACGAAGTACGCCATTGGAGCGATATGCATCCGTATATCCGGTTGATAGCACCCAGTTGAGTCCATGAATGTCGGTCGACCAATTCGGGGTGACCCACGCTCCATAATGCGCAACACCACTCATTCTAGAATAAATAGCACCGGATGGTTCGCTGCCGTAGAAACCAAACAAGAAGTTTCCAGATTCACCATTGAAGATTCTTGAATATCCAGTTTGCGCTCCGCTGAATCGTGCAACTGAAAAAATGGTCCAATTTCCGGAAGAAAGCGATGCATTTTTAAACTGAATTCCGTCATTAGCGCCACCAGAAACGGTTTGAAAAACTTTGGTACTTCCAGCTGCATTAGCAGTTGTAGTTACTAAGGTCGGTGATCCCCTTACATAAGAAGTGTTACGTGCATTGCCAGATGAGTCGTACCAAATTTTCTTTGACGCGTCATAGTCGGTTGCCCTGAAGCGCATATAAGGCGAAAGAGAAATGGGTTCGGCTGCTGCAAATGTGTTCGCGAATTTAACGGGAACTTGATAAACCGCATATAACAAGAGGTTTGGACCGCTATAACTAGCGCCTGGCGCATAGAAGGTTCCGGTGCCATCTGCGCGAGTGTTCCAACCGACAAAAGTGTGACCAGCCTCGGCTAAAGAACCTGTGTTGGTAGCTAAATTACCGACTCCATTTGCAAATACTTGCTGTGGGGGTGGTGTTCCGCTTGTTTGGCCATTTCCTTCATATGTGATTGTACTTCCCCATCGCGCATACAAGGTTGAATTTCCTGTGGAAGCATAATTGCTCGGTGGAACCATATTCGGAGTCACAGATTCAATAGTTCCCGCGACTATTCCGTAAGTATTTTTAAAATATTGATTAACCTGGGCAATCTGATTTGCATTTAAAAACTGGTCATACAAAATAACTTCAGTTACTTCAAAATCTGACCACTCGGCCCCTGCGTAGCCTCCGCCAATAGCAACCGCTGGAAAATTTGTATAAGTTTGGTTAGTAACGGCTAACTTGACACCATCCCAATAAATATTATTTCCGGAATCACATAGGTAATGCCAGTTGTAATCTAGGGTTGAAGAACTCAACTGCCATCCATTGTGATAAAAATCTTTCGTCCCACTGCTGAACCACCCAGAAAGCCAATTCACTGAAGTTCCCGTGAATATTCTTCCCATGCTTGCGGGATCTGCAACGCCGGAGGTTTTGTAGCGAGCCATTGCACAGAATGTGTAAGAGCTCAGTGTTGAGTTATTTAAATACACTCCGACACTTTGCGAGCCCAAGCCACTGACCGTTGGGAAAGTTCCAGTCGCTCCCCAACCCGTTTGATTGCTATTCAAAGTCGGCTTCGTTGAGGAGTATGTGATCCCAGACCCGGTGTAGTTGGTCGGCGTCCAAGTTGTTCCGTTGTAATTCTTCGCTTCAAGTCGAATGTAAGGAGTAGGTAGTCCTGCCAGCAAAGTTCCGTTGTTTCCCACTATGACCGGAGTTGACGAATCAGCAGTAGTACTCCAGCCAGCCAACGTAGATGAATCTTTTGAAACGATTCTATTTGGAATAAGTGCGTTGTAATTTTGAGTGATTTCATTTTGCGTTAGTGATCTGTTGTGAATTAACACTGAGTAGATGTCGCCTTTAAATAGCGAGCCTCCGTTAATCGCTCCGATTTGAGCGTTCAATGTAGTGCTGGCCGGCATAGAGCCCGAACTCATACTTGAATCGAAAACTCCGTTTATGTAAGTGCTGGATGTTGCTCCGTTGTATACAAATGTCGCATGAATTACTTCATTTGGAGTAACGGTTCCGTTGCTAAAAAAGTCCCAAGGAGATGCTTCGCGGCCAAATTTTAATTTTTCATCAATAATGTAAGTCCAGTAACTTCCTGCGCCAGATTGATATTTAGATAACAGAGTTTGAGTTGAACCTAATCCTCTTGTCCTAAAAGTTACAGTGATCGTGAATGATTCTGTTCCTCTAAATCCAAAGTTATTTCCTAGATTAAAATACTGGCTTGTGCCATCGAAACTGAATGCACGGTTAATGGGATCGTAAGCTGGTGAACTCACACCTGTTGCATTCTTGCCATTTCCAGATATGTCGTACCAGATGTTTCCGGTACCTGGATAGCTTGAGGTATTTGATGCGTCCAAATAAAGACTCAAACCAGAAGTCACAACTGCACCCGATGAAGTTCTTCCGGTGCTTAAAGTTGTTGATGAACCGCTTCCAAGTGCAGTTGTCGTTTCGATTGGACGCGTAGTAAATCCGCCATTTGCATCATAAGAAATAACTGAACGCCATTGCGCGTAAAGAGTTATGTTTCCAGTCGGTGTGAATGTAGCGCCTTCTGCGTAATTGGTACCCGAGCCATTTTCTGCTGTATTCCAACCTCCAAATGTGTAACCATTGCGTTCCAGTGTGTTCCTAGTAGGAAGAACTACTTGTCCACTTGAATTTACGTTTGATGTTGTAGTACTTAATGTTCCTGAACCACCGTTTGCACTGAAAGTGACCACAGGTAGGTCGTAACGAATAACAACAATTCCTGAACCACCGCGCCCCGAAGCTGGATTAGTTGAGCCTTCAAAACCTGCACCGCCTCCACCAGAACCAGTTCCATCTACACCTTGTGTGGGCAAGTTATTTGGCGATGTACCAGTGCCACCTCTGCCACCTCTGCCACCTGATGTAACTGCACCACAAACTCCCCCTGCGCCACCATTCGCTCCTGTAGCTGCAACACCACCACCACCACCTGCTGCGTAACAAACTGCAGAACCAGTTACGTTATTTGAAACTCCGCTTCCGCCAGCGCCACCAGTTACGGTTCCGGAAGTTGTGTAATCACCTGCGCCACCGATTGATGAAGTGCTTGTCGAATTCCCACCAACACTGCCAGCTCCACCGCCGCCGCCTCCCGACCAGTTTGCTTCAGCACTTCCGCGAGTACCTACGCCACCGTTATTTCCTTGCGAAGGTGACACAGAAGGTGTATTTCCTGAACCAGCAGCGTTTGAACAACAACCTCCACCGCCAGAGCCACCGTTACCACCTGCCGAGCCTTGTCCACCGCCGCCGCCTCCTGCTGCAGAAGTCGATCCGAAGCTAGATGCAGCCCCTGCGTTTCCGTCTCTACCTGACGATCCTCCAGATGTACTTGCAGCTGCATCTCCGCCTTTACCAACCGCGATCGAAACTGTGCCTGCAGGCGTTACCGAAACTCCAGTTAAATATCTGTAGCCTCCAGCGCCACCGCCCGCTGCGTGGCGAACTCCACCAGATCCACCGCCACCGACAACTAAAATCGAAACACTGCTCGCATTATTTGGGACAGTCCATGTGTAACTTGTGGATGCATTCGCAGCTGTTGCTCTCAAAACTATTACGCATGAGTTTCCATCTTGAGTTACTGTCACAGCGGTTGAGCCGGTAATTGTTTGAGAACAAGCGGTGCCTGAGGCGTAACTATTTGCAAGTGCAGGAGTTGGAGCAGAAACAGCCACAAATACTGGCGCAATTAAGGAAACAATCAGAGCCTTGCGTACCTTTATATTAATTTGC
>JAIYCF010000018.1 GCA_027488165.1 Streptomycetaceae bacterium | reverse complement strand
GTCGCTAAATCTAAATCGGCAGCAGAACCATTTTCAACGGTTACGTTAAAACGCTCGTTGATCTGATCTGGGAGCATGCCCGAGGCAAACTTTCCTGGCGTGAAACTTGCAGGTGAAGAGAGTGTGTATGAGACCTTGTCTGGAGTTACGACGGGAGCATCAAATCCACCAGATGCTTGTGGCGCTTCTTCAACTTCGGCAACTAGTGATTGATCATCAACTTGAGCGGCCTCATCTGATCCACCGCATGCTGAGAGGGTTAGCGCTAGGGCGATAGCCGCACTAGCAGTTGCAAACTTCGAAGATTTAACTTTAAGCATTGGAGCCTCCAAAAGAATTTACAGATCGCAGGTGACTATTTCCTGACCATAAGTATAGAGTAGCCCGCATGTCTATCAACTCAGCAGCTAACTCAGAAGTTGACGCACCAGTTATCGCGAGCCCGGTAATCGCTGGTCGCAGCCCACGTCAGATTGCATGGAGCCGCTTTAAGCGAAATAAAGTAGGAATGATCGCTGCTGGAATCAGTATTTTCCTGCTCAGCATGTCGCTATTTGCACCAATCGTTTGTCGCATTTTAGGAATCAGCCCAACTGAGTTAAACCTTGAAGGATTAGATAGCAGTGGTATTCCACGGGGTGATCTTGCTGGCTACAGCAGAGAACATCCGCTTGGGGTTATTCCCGGAACCGGTCGCGATCTACTTGCGCAACTTCTCTACGGTTCACGAATCTCATTTATGATCGCAATTCTTTCAACTGTTACTGCGCTAACTATTGGCTTCTTTGTTGGAATTGTCGGTGGATATTTCCGTGGCCGCGTTGATGGAATCCTCGGTCGCTTTACTGACTTTCTTCTCGCATTCCCTGCTTTCTTTATGATCGTAGCCCTTAGCGAACCAATGGTTGATCGCATTGAAAAATTAGGAATTGCCGAAGAGAACGGCGCTCGCATCTTGTTTCTAATTGTCTTCCTTTCATTCTTTGGCTGGCCAGGATTTTCTCGATTGATCCGTTCGCAAGTTCTCTCACTGCGTGAACGCGAATTCGTAACTGCTGCACAAGCGATGGGTGCAACTCGTCGCCGCATCATTCTTAAGGAACTTGTCCCTAATCTTTGGGCGCCGGTAATCGTGGTTGTCTCACTTTCACTTCCTGGCTACTTGGCATCAGAAGCGGTCTTCTCATTCCTCGGCTTAGGTGTTCAACCACCGGCATCTACTTGGGGCATCCTGCTTTCCAATGCCACACGTTTCGTAACGGTTATGCCGAGCTTCTTCTTGATCACCGCGGCATCACTTGTCATCGTGGTTCTGGCCTTTAACTTGGTTGGCGATGCGTTGCGCGATGCGCTAGATCCAAGAGCCGACAAGTAACAGCCCTATAACAATCCATTTCTAGGGCCTGAAATCACCCCTACTGCTACCGCCGAGTATTCACTTTTCGGACATTTTCTGCTTAACTCAACCCACTCGTAGTGCAGGAATTTCTCAGGTTTCTGAGAAAGCTCCAGTCACTTACACCCCAATTGAAAGGATTACGGAATGAGCCCTCGTTTCGCTCTTCGTCGTGCCGTAGTCGTTGCATCTGCAAGCGCCTTGCTTCTCGGAACCGCTTTGGTTTCAGGATCAACAGTTGCAAATGCTGCGACAACACCAAAGACAGGTGGAATTCTCACTCTTCTTGAGCACGCACCACGACTTGATCACCTAGATCCAGCTCGTATCTACACTGGACGCGACCTCGCGTTTATGAACGCTTTCCACACACGTACTTTGGTTGCATACAACCCAGTTCCAGGTACAGCAGGAGCGAACATTGTTCCTGACCTTGCTACCAACACTGGTGTTCCAAGCAACTCTGCTAAGACATGGAAGTTCACACTTCGTCCAGGCACAAAGTTTGAAGATGGAACTCCAATTACATGTGAGCACGTTCAATACGGTTCATCTCGCGTATTCGCGACAGATGTAATCAACAACGGACCTGCTTACCTACAAGCATGGCTTGATATTCCAAAAGATAAAGATGGAAACTCAATCTATACAGGTCCATACAAGAGCACTAAGGCCGGACAAGCTGCATTCAATAAGGCAGTCTCTTGCTCAGCGGACAACCGCACAATTACTTTCCAACTGAACAAATCAGTTGCTGACTTCAACTACCTGGCTACATACGGTGTTATCTCACCTGTCCAGAAGAAGAAGGACACCGGCGATAAGTACACCCTGAACCCACAAGCGACAGGTCCATACAAGATCGTTGAAAACAGCAAGACACAGCTTCGTATGATCCGTAACTCAAACTGGTCAAAAGCATCTGACCCAGTTCGTACTCCATACCCAGACGAAGTAATCATTCAGTTTGGTCTAGATGAAGAAGTAATCGACCAGATCATGTTGGAAGACACAATCCCAACAGCGATGAACTTTGGTGGACCACTTCCTTCAAACAGAGACAAGTTCTTCAGCGATCCTAAGTTTAAGAACCGTCGCATGAACAACTCAGATCCATACGCTCTCTACCTTGCATTCAACGTCAAGGCAATGCCTTGCAAGGAAATCCGTGAAGCTATGTACCACTCACGCGATGCCAAGGCTCTTCTTGACTATGCAGGTGGACCACAGTTCGCAGGTTCATATGCAACTGGCGTTATCAGCCCACTTGTAGCTCTTGACTACGCACCTACCAAGGTCGTTGGTCCAGGAAGCCCAGACTTCAAGCCTGAAGGAAATATCGTTAAGGCGAAGGCTCTAATGGAAACAGCAAAGACGAAGTGTCCTGCTGATTACAAGAAGGCAACTGAAGATGGAATCACCATCGACGTTCGCGCATCTGCAACACTTAACGACACAATTCCAATCAACGAGGCTGCATTTGCTCGCGCTGGAATCAAGGTTAAGTTCAACATCATCAGCGCGGGTTACTACCCAACAGTGATGGATCCAACAAAGCAGAAGGACATGTCAAACTCCGGTTGGGGTGCTGACTGGGCAAATGCTTCAACAGTTATTCCAGAACTATTTGCATCATTCGGTGGATTTAACATCTCACAGAACACTGCAGATCCTGCTTACAAGGCCTTCGAAGATAAGGTCAACATTGCGATGAAGACAACTGATCGCAAGAAGCAAGCAGCGATGTGGAAAGAACTAGATGCATATGCAATGAAGCAATTCTGGGTATTGCCAACTCTGTTTGGTAAGGCACAGGAAGTTTGGGGCTCACAGCTCGCAAACGTCTTCTTCTGGGTACCTCAAGGTAACCCTGCATACGGAAAGATCTGGATTAACAACTAATCCAAATCTTTACCTGCAAGCGCTTTAAGTAGCGCAAGTAAGCAGTTGAGACAGGTACTTCCGGCGCTGAGCAATTGGCGTCGGAAGTACCTTCTTACTGATAGGTTCAACTTTCTTAAAAGATCAAAGTGAAATAATCAAAGTAGAACAAGCAAGAAAGGATTGAAGAGATGTTGAAATTCATCGGACGTCGCGCAATATTTGCGGGCTTCACAATCCTGATCGTTTCAGCCGTAGTCTTTGGAATCTTCTCACTGCTCCCATTTGATCCAGCCGCCCTTACTTGTGGCCAGCGCTGTACAGATCAGATCGTTGAAGCAAATCGAATTCGCCTAGGTTTTGATAAACCAATTTACGAGCAATACTGGCTCTTCTTATCCGGAATCTTTCTCGGCCGCACTTATGGTTCAGGCAGCTCGGCCTTCTCCTGCCCAGCGCCATCATTTGGATATTCATTTAACGAAAATGCCTGCGTTACCAACATGCTCGTTGAAGCGCTACCAATCACAATCAGCTTGGCTATCGGCGCGCTTCTCCTCTGGCTAACCGTCGGTATCGGGCTTGGCATCGTCGCCGCTAAATTTAAAAACCGCTGGCCAGATACCAGTTCATCAGTATTCGTTCTTCTTGCTACATCGCTTCCAACATTCGTTACCGGATTGGCACTTCTTATCTGGGTAACAATTAAGTGGAAGTTAGTTCCTCTTTCTCTCTCGGGTTACGTCTCAATCTTCGATAACCCATTTGGTTTCTTCCAGTACTTCATCTTGCCTTGGATCACCTTGGCGATCGCCTATGCCGCGATCTATACCCGCTTTACTCGCGCCGCACTTCTTGAGACGTTGGGCGAGGATTACATTCGCACCGCCCGTGCTAAAGGCGTGGGCGAACGCGTTGTCTTCTTTAAGCACACTTTGCGCGCAGTACTTGCTCCACTAATCACAATGGCCGGCTTGGACTTTGCCGGCCTTATTGGCGGTGCGATTATTACTGAAACTATCTTTAACTTGCCGGGTCTTGGTCGATTAACACTTCGCTCGGTCTATGAGTTCGATTTATCAGTTGTTCTTGCAACCACTATCTTGGCAGCGGTGGTTGTAATCGTTATGAACTTAATCGTCGATATGTTGTATGCAGTACTTGATCCACGGGTGCGCATCACATGAGCGAACTTCTTCGTATCGAAGATCTGCACGTCTCATTTAAGACGGATGACGGTGCAGTCCGCGCTGTAGATGGCGTCTCACTGACTTTAAATGCTGGCGAGACCGTTGCCATTGTGGGCGAATCAGGTTCTGGTAAAACTGTTACAAGCCTTTCTGTGATGGGTCTTCACAAAAAAGGCTCTGCTCAGATCTCAGGATCAATTTCGCTAAACGACGGTGGCACCTTTAAAGATGTTGTCTCACTAAACGATGATCAAATTCGCGATATCCGCGGTCGCGCAGTTGCGATGATCTTCCAAGACCCAATGTCTTCACTCCATCCTTATTACAAGATCGGCAACCAGCTCGCTGAGGCTTACTTGGTACACAATCCAGGAAAGAAGAAAGCAGCGATGGCCCGCGCCATTGAAATGCTCGATCTTGTCGGCATCCCAGAGCCAGCAAAGCGCGCCGTGGAATTTCCGCACCAGTTCTCGGGCGGTATGCGCCAGCGCGTAATGATCGCTATGGCTTTGATGAACTCACCACAGATTTTGATCGCCGATGAACCAACAACTGCGTTAGATGTAACTGTGCAGGCGCAAATCTTGGCGCTACTTTCAAAGCTTAAGAAAGAATTTAATATGGGAATCTTGTTGATCACCCATGACCTAGGCGTTGTTGCACAGGTCGCAGATCGCGTAAATGTTATGTATGCAGGTCGCATCGTTGAAGAAGGTGCAGTTGATGACCTTTTCTACTCACCACTTGCTCCATACACTCTTGGTCTTCTTAAGTCAGTGCCACGCGTTACTTCAAAGAACGAACGCCTTAAGGCGATTCCTGGCCAACCACCATCTCTTATCAACTTGCCAGTCGGCTGTCCATTTGCACCACGTTGTGAATACAAGCAGCACTCATCTGAAGCCGGTTGCAACACAACAAAGCCAGCGCTAACTGGTACATCACCAACCCATCGATCCCGTTGCCATATCCCTGAATCCCTTCGCCATGATTTATTTGCTAAAGAGTTAAGGGAGTTACAGTCATGAGCGATGTAATTCTTAAGGTAGATAATCTTGTAAAGCACTTCCCAACCGGCAAAGGCAAGCGCGGTGAAAAGGAAGTAGTAAAGGCTGTCGATGGAATTTCCTTTGAGCTAAAGGCTGGCGAGACTCTTGGCCTGGTGGGCGAATCTGGTTGTGGCAAGACAACTGCTGGCCGCACAATCTTGAAGTTAACTGAACCAACTTCTGGAAAGATAATCTTTGAAGATCAAGACATCACAGATTTCAATGCGAGCAAGATGCGCGCCATCCGCGCCCAGATGCAGATCATCTTCCAGGATCCATACTCTGCGCTAAATCCGCGCCAGACAATCGGCAAGGTTATTTCTGCGCCATTTGAAATTCAGGGAATTACCCCACCAGAAGGCGTTAAGACCGCCGTGCAAAACTTAATGGCGCGCGTTGGCTTAAACCCAGAGCACTACAACCGTTACCCACACGAGTTCTCAGGCGGACAGCGCCAGCGCATCGGTATCGCACGCGCTATCGCCTTAAAGCCACGTTTTATCGTTGCCGACGAACCAGTTTCAGCTCTCGATGTTTCTATCCAAGCCCAAGTAATTAACTTGCTCGAAGATCTGCAAGAAGAAGAGAAGATCTCAATGGTCTTTATCGCCCACGATTTATCTGTGGTGCAACATATTTCAGATCGCGTAGCGGTTATGTACCTGGGCAAGATGATGGAAGTTGCCGCAACTGCTGATCTTTATTCAAAACCGCGCCACCCGTACACAACAGCGCTCTTATCTGCGGTGCCACTGCCAGATCCACGATCTGAACGCACCCGCGAGCGCATCATCTTGACCGGCGATCTACCTAGCCCAATTAACCCACCATCAGGTTGTGTCTTTAATACCCGTTGCTGGAAGGCGCAAGATAAGTGCCGCACCGAAGTACCTCAGTTGGTACAGCTCGGTGCATCTCAAGTGGCCTGCCACTTCCCTGAAAACTAGTTTTGCTTAAGGTCGATGCAACTGAATCCAGGAAGACTCCGGTTTAAAGCCGACCTTTTCATATAGTTTCAAAGCACCGGATTCATTACCTGTATCTACATTGAGTTCTATCGAGTCGTAACCCTTTGTCGCGCTATAAATAATTCCTGTCTGCAGCAGGGCCTCACCGATTCCTAGCCCTTGATTTTCATGGGTAACTCCAAGGATCGATATGTAACCTTTATTTTCTGCAGCGTGCTCATCATTGCACTGACAAAAGCCAACAGGCACTCCATCTTTGTAAGCAACAAAGACACCGTGTGGATCGGTGGAGTTATTTAGAACTAGCTCGCTCCATTTTTCTAACTCTCTAGGTGCAAATCCAAAATGGCTGGAAAATGAGTTTTGATGAATCTGGTGCCACATCGCAACGTTATCGGGGTTGGCGATATCGATTGCTTTGATCTCGACGTTCTCGATTCTTCTGACAGAAGGCAGAGCGGAAATCTTCATTCTCATCGTGTAGTAACGACGCAAAAAAACAAATCCGTGAGTTGCCCAAGCACTTTGTAAACGTTTATCTAGAAAGTTCACACCTGGCCAGATAGCCCAATCGGGATGCTCGGATTTGGCTAGATCAATGGCCCAAAGAACAACGAAACCTAAATCATCGAGTTTCGGACTGGCGTAAACATCCGTGAAATAGCGTGATCTAACAGAGTCTGGATGCAAGTTAACCAAAGCCGAGAAGCCTGCTTCTCCATCAATACTTAGCAAATACGTGACGCTCTGGTCTACGTACCCAGACATAAACTCCAGCGCTGACTGCTCACTCATTAGGCTGCTTTGGCTATCGATGCTTAATTCATGGGCATTGGCAATTTCAGCGATTGCTTTTGCATCCGCGTCCGTAGCTATGCGGACAGAGGTGATCTTCATAAGGGATTGGCTTAGGAAGAAATCTCTACCAGATTTCGACTCTTTGGCTTTCTTCGAGCCACAACTTATCGCCCTCGGTTACTTCAAAGGCCTCATAGAAGTCAGTTATGTTGGCAACGATCGCGTTGCAACGGAACTCATATGGAGAATGCGGATCAGTAGCGATACGACGTCGCAATTCTTCGGCACGAACTTTTCCGCGCCATGCTTGCGCCCAAGATAAGAAGAAACGTTGTTCTCCCGTTAAACCATCGATCACAGGCGCTGGAGCGCCCTTGAGAGCCAATTTATAAGCCTTAAAGCCAATTGCTAGGCCGCCAAGGTCTCCAATGTTTTCTCCGACCGTTAGAGCGCCATTTACATGGATATCCGGGGTTTCTTCTGGATACAACGCATCAAATTGCTTGATCAACATATTGGCGCGCTTTTCAAACTCGGTGCGATCGGATTCAGTCCACCAATCGATCATGTTTCCATCGCCATCGAATTTAGAACCTTGGTCATCAAAGCCATGGCCGATTTCATGTCCAATAACTGCCCCAATGCCACCGTAATTGGCTGCGATATCAGCCTCTAGATCGAAGAACGGTGGTTGCAAGATTGCAGCCGGAAAGACGATCTCGTTCTGGATCGGGTGGTAGTACGCGTTAACGGTCTGTGGGGTCATCAGCCACTCGGTCTTATCAACTGGCTTACCAATTTTGGCGAGTTCGATATCGCGGGCAAATTTGGTAATCCGTCCGATATTTCCAAAGAGGCCATCACGGGTAATGGTCAGCGCAGAATAATCGCGCCACTTGTCGGGATAGCCGATCTTTGGTGTGAACTTACCCAACTTATCTAAAGCCTTGGCTTTAGTTTCTGGACTCATCCAAGAAAGTTCATTGATGCTGATGCGATAGGCCTCAATTAAATTATCAACGAGTTCGAGCATCGCTGTTTTAGCAGCCTCTGGGAAATGGCGCTGCACATAGATTCGGCCAATGGCCTCGCCAAGTGCGCCTTCAACAAAGGAAATCGCGCGCTTCCAGCGGACTCGGATTTCTGGGGTGCCAGAGAGCGTCTTGGCGTAGAAATCAAAGTTCTGATTTACAAATTCATCTGGCAGGTAAGCGGCTGCGCCAGAAATTAACTGCCACTTCATCCACGCCTTCCATGGGGCGGGATCAAAGTTTTCCAGGATGCTAGATAGGCCGGCAAAGAATGGTGGCTGCTGCACAACGAGTTCGTCGAATGCCGCCTTTGGAATCTGGCTGTACTCAAGCCAAGTCGCCCAATCAAAGTGTGGAGCAAGGGCGCATAGCTCCTTCAAGGTCATCTTGTTATAAGTAAGTTCGACATCGCGATCTTTAACCTGATCAAAATGGTGAGATGCGATCTGGGCTTCTAGGGCGTAAATCTTTTCCGCTAGATCTGCACCGTTTTCAATCTTGGCAAGAGCAAACATCTTGGCGACGTGGACTTTAAAGGCCTTGCGAATTTCTTCATATTGTTCTTCGCGGTAGTAAGCCTCATCCGGCAGAGATAGACCGCCTTGTCCCAAATAGATAATGTTCATTTCAGAGTTCATGGCATCGCCATAAATTCCAAGACCGAATGCGCCACCGAGACCGCGCATTTCTAGATCAGCCATGGTCTTAATAAATTGATCGCGAGTTTGGATCGAATCGATCTTTGCTAAATCATCTTGTAGGGGAGTGATGCCGGCTTTTGCAATCGCATCGGTGTCCAGGAAGCAGTCATATAAATCGCGGATCTTCTGGGCATCGCCTTCGCCTTTAGCAGTCTCGATGATTTCGCGGACCTGGGCTTCAGCCTCTAAATAGAGTTGATAGGTAATGCCATCGGATGAGCGATCTTGCGGGATCTCGTGGTTTTTTAGCCAAGCGCCATTGAAGTAGCGGTAGAGATCATCTTGGGGCCGGAAAGATTTATCGATATGTGAAGGATCGATCCCACTGCGTAGCTGCTTAGTCATGGCTTCCTTTGTTCTCAGAACGTTCCAATAAGTAGTTGAAAGTTCAACTTTGCGGTAATTAACGTATGATTGCCAAATGGCACGGCAAAACGCTACCTCACCACGCTGGCTCAATGCTGCTGAAATGAAGGCTTGGCGCCGCTATATCGTGGCCAGCCGCCGATTGCTCGAAGCCCTGGATTTAGACCTAGCCCACCACGAACTTTCGATGGCTGATTACGAGATTTTGGCCCAATTAAGCGATGCCCCAGAACGCCGGATGCGTATGTCAGAGCTAGCCGATGTTGCGATGTTGTCGCGCTCTCGCCTTTCTCATCGTATGAAAGTTATGGAGAAGGCCGGCTGGGTAAAGCGCGAAGCCTGCCCTATCGATAAGCGCGGATATTTTGCGGTGATGACGGCAAAGGGTTGGAAGGCGATTGTTGCCGCTGCCCCAGACCATGTAGAAAGTGTGCGCTCGCGTTTTGTTGATCATTTATCGAAGGGCGATCAAGCAGCCCTTGCTGAGATTTTTGAGCGAGTATCAGAATCGTTAAGAAAAGATTTAAAGGATAAGTAGAAGATCTAAATAATTAAGTGAAATAAAAAACCCGCCACATAAAGTGGCGGGTTTTTTATTAAGTAATAAATTACTTAGCTGCTGCCTTCTTGCGGCGGCGCTTCTTTGGAGCAGCTGCTGGAGCTGCTGCCTTCTTGCGACGCTTTGGAGCTGCCTTCTTAGCTGCTGCCTTCTTGCGACGCTTTGG
>JAIYCF010000106.1 GCA_027488165.1 Streptomycetaceae bacterium | reverse complement strand
TTAACTGATTGATGTTAGCCTCGAGCCATGCAGATCTACGCTCACCGCGGAGCCTCTTACGACTTTCCTGAGATGACAATGCTCGCATATGAAAATGCGGTCAAGCAGGGCGCCGATGGATTCGAATGCGATCTACGCCGTACTAAAGATGGCGTCGCAGTACTTTGGCACGATGCAGATTTAAAACGTCGCGCAAATAGCGATGCAGTTGTCGCCGAGAAAACCTTCAAAGAGTTGAAATCGATATACCCAGAGATGATAGAACTTAATGAGTTTCTAGATTTTGCAATCACCGAGAAAAAATCTTTATTACTCGAAACAAAACATCCAGTGCCATCTCGCACCGAGATTGAAAACCGGGTCGTAAAGAAATTACACGCCGAATCAAAAAGAATTGAAAAAGCAGGAATCGATGTAACCGTGATGTCATTTTCTTGGTTTGCGATAGAGCGAATAAAAGCTTTAGATAAGAAGATTTCAACTACTTTTTTACTTCACGATTACACCCCTTGGTTTTCTACACGTTATTCATCTGCTCACTCAATCGGTCCTGGGATCGGAACACTTCGCAAAAAGCCCGCGTTAGCTCAGAAGATAAAGGCCGTTGGCAAGAAGTTAAATGTATGGACCGTTGACGAGCCTTCTGACATCATCTTGTGTCGCCATCTCGGCGTAGATAAATTGATTACCAACCGCCCCGCCTTTGCACGCGAGGTTCTTGCCGCTAATTAATTGTTGGAAATCATTGGCTATCGAGCAGGTATCCTTAGCAAGTGAGCGCCGCAGATAGCCATAGATTCGCCTATTTAGGTCCAGTAGGTACCTTTACTGAGGCTGCGCTAAATAAGATCACGTGCGATACAGATGTAAAAATTCCTTACGCAAATGTCACTGCCGCACTTAACGCAGTTCGCACTGGCGAAGTTGATTACGCCCTTGTGCCGATTGAAAATTCAGTGGAAGGCGTGGTTGCCCGCACTCTCGATGAACTTGCAACAGGGGATCCGCTAACGATTTCTGGCGAAGTCACCTTGCCGGTCACCTTTGCTTTTATGACTAAGCCAGGGGCCACAGAGATTAAAAGAATTGGCACCCACCCACACGCTGAATCACAGTGCCGCAGCTACATCGCGAAAAACTATCCGCATGCAGAAGTTGTCCCAACGAATTCAACATCTGCTGCCGCTGAGTTAGTAAGTAAAGGCGAACTCGATGCCGCGATCGCATCGAACGTCGCAGCAGAGCATTTTGGTTTGGAAATCCGCGCTGAGAATATTGGTGATAACAATGGAGCGGTTACCCGCTTCATTGCCGCCCAAAAACCAGGCTGGATTCCTGAGCCAACTGGCGATGACCGCACCTCAATGGCGATCTTTATCGATATCGATCACGCCGGAGCGCTGCTTGAGATTCTGCAAGTATTTGCCAAGCGCAACGTCAACTTAACTTTTATTCAGAGTCGCCCAACGGGCCGCGAACTTGGTCACTACCATTTCATTATTGATGTGGAAGGACATATCAACGATGAAGCAGTCGGTGGCAGCGTCGCTGAACTTCGCGAGATATGTGATGACATTAGATTCTTAGGTTCTTACCCACGAGAGGTGCGTTAAAGCATGATCGATATCAAATTCCTACGCGAGAACCCTGATCTAGTCCGCGCATCACAAAAGGGCCGTGGTGAAGATGTCACAATCGTGGATCAAGTGCTTGCTATCGATGATGTGCGCCGTGCTGCTATTACCGAATTCGAAACTTTGCGCGCTGAACAGAACACGCTTTCAAAGTCAGTAGGAGCCGCAAAAGGCGATGAAAAGGCCGCTTTATTGGAGAACGCTAAAGCGCTGGCCGATAAAGTGAAAACAGCCGATGCTAAGCGCGCGGAAATTGAGGCGAAAGCCAACGCACTTGTTATGCAACTTTCAAATTTACTAGATCCAGAGGCGCCAATTGGTGGCGAAGCAGATTTCGTAACTATTGAACATGTTGGCACACCACGTGATTTTGCTAAAGATGGTTTTGAGGCAAAAGACCACGTTGAACTTGGAAAACTTCTTGGCGCAATTGATACCGAACGTGGTGCAAAGGTTTCTGGTTCACGTTCATACTATTTAACTGGCGTAGGTGCGATGCTGGAATTCGCCCTCGTTAACTATGCGATTCAAAGCGCGCTAAAGGCTGGCTTTACTCCAGTTATTCCACCAGTACTTGTTAAGCCTGCCGCGATGGAAGGCACCGGCTTTCTAGGTCAAGCTGCAGAGAATGTTTATCACCTAGAAAAAGATGATTACTACTTAGTTGGCACAAGCGAAGTTCCACTAGCTGCGTATCACATGGATGAAGTCCTTCCTGCTGACAAACTTCCGCTGCGGTATGCCGGTTATTCATCATGCTTCCGTCGTGAGGCAGGAACATATGGAAAAGATACCCGCGGAATTATCCGTGTGCACCAATTCGATAAAGTTGAAATGTTCTCTTTCTGTAAACCAGAAGAAGCCAAGGAAGAACATAAGCGCTTATTGCAATGGGAGAAAGATTTCCTCAATGCGATGGAGATTCCATTCCGCGTAATCGATGTGGCATCTGGCGACCTTGGTTCTAGTGCGACTCGTAAATTTGATATCGAAGCGTGGATCCCAACACAGAACGCGTATCGCGAAGTAACAAGTACTTCTAACTGCACCGAATTTCAGGCCCGCCGCCTAAACATTCGCTACAAAGATGCTGAGGGCACAAAGGCTGTTGCAACGCTTAACGGCACGTTGGTGGCTATTCCCCGCATGATCGTTGCGATACTTGAGAACCACCAAAATGCAGACGGCACAGTAAATGTTCCTGCTGCGCTGCAACCATTCCTTGGTACCAAGAGATTTGAGCTTGTGTGAGCGAACGCCGCCCCAAGTTAATTGCAACAGATCTAGATGGCACGATCGTTCCTCACGATGAAGCCATTTCGCATCGCACCATTGCTGCCTTTACAAAAGCCCGTGATCTCGGCGTAGAAATATTTTTTGTTACCGGCCGTCCACCACGGTGGATGGGTGATGTGCGAGAAGCATTTGATTTCGGATCTGCAATTTGTTGCAACGGTGGCCTTATCTACGATTTACATAACGATAAAGTCTTAGAGCAATGGATGATTCAGCCAACTGAACTACAAAAAGCAGTTGATATCTTGCGCTTAACTATTCCAAACGTTTCTTTCGCTGTTGAATCAAATGACCACTTCCATCGTGAGAAGGCATATATCCCACGTTGGGATATCGGCATGGACAATGTAGGTGTAGACAATATTGATACAGTTACAAACCGGCCCGCTCTTAAATTGTTGGCGCGGCTTTCACAACAAGAAATTTCCGCAGATGACATGTTGGCTTTAGCAACACCTGCACTTCAAGGCGTTGTAAATGTTACGCATTCGGCCAATAACGATTCTCTTCTTGAAATTTCTGCCCTTGGAGTATCCAAAGGTGAAACTCTTGCAATGATGGCCGCGCGCATCGGAATTACTGCTGAAGATTGCGTCGCCTTTGGTGATAACCCAAATGATTTTTCTATGTTGCAATGGGCGGGACGCTCTTATGCAATGATCGATGGACATCATGCTGGGCCAGCAAATGCCAAAGATGTAGCGCCGCCTCATAATCAAGATGGCGTTGCCATCGTTATCGAAAGACTGCTCGAACTTCCCAAGTAGGTAAATCCTTCGCGGAGATTTCCACCGATTTTTAATGGCCGAGATCTTCGGGTAATCTCTCCCACGGAGGGCTCGCATAGCGGCCGAGTGCACCGGTCTTGAAAACCGGCAAACGAAAGTTTCGTGGGTTCAAATCCCACGCCCTCCGCCATTTTTTGATCGAGTTGTGGCTGACTTCATAGCCGAGATACGGGCTACCGCCTAGCGACTTTTGCCCGAGAAGCGCACACTTCTCCTTAAGTAATAACAATCCTTAACTAGGGTTGAGGTGGCTTTAAGGGCTTAAAGGGGTAGAAATGTCCGGAGTATTTTCTCCAACACGCGCAAAGATAAAAGAGCGCACGCTTCGCACAGATAAGTGGTGGTTGCAACCGGCAATTACCTTCGGAGTTTTAATGAGCTTCGTTGTCTATGCAACCTTCCGCGCATTCGAAGGTGCCAACTATTACAAAGACCACCTGATCTCTCCTTTCTATTCACCATGTCTTTCCGAAGCATGTGTTCCTGAAGCAACTATTTTTGGTTGGACTCCAGTAAGCGCAGAAATTTTCAACTTTGCACTTTCCCCAGCGCTAATTATTTTGATCTTCCCACTTGGTTTCCGTATGACTTGCTACTACTACCGCAAGGCTTACTACCGTGCATTCTGGTTATCACCACCTGCATGTGCAGTTGCAGAACCGCACAGCAAGTACACAGGCGAAACACGCGCTCCACTAATTTTGCAGAACGCCCACCGCTGGTTCTTCTACGCAGGTTTGGTATTTAACGTAATCCTTACTTACGACGCAGTGATTTCATTTAAGAATCCTGCCGGCGAGTGGGGACATATGAGCGTTGGCTCAATTGTGCTAACGCTCAGCGCAGCGATGCTCTGGATGTATTCACTGTCATGCCATACATGTC
>JAIYCF010000036.1 GCA_027488165.1 Streptomycetaceae bacterium | reverse complement strand
TTGAAGGTAAGCGCAAAGGTACCCCATGTTCTAGTCTTGGCGCTATGGCGATTACCGAGGGCGGCTTCAACGAAGCGCAGGTAATTGCAGCGCTGAAAGAGATTTTTGCTAGTAGCGATCCCCGTATATCTATCGGTATCGGAGATGACGCTGCGGTAGTTACGGGCGGTGCAAACCAGATTTTGACCACTGATATGGCAGTTGAAGGAGTTCACTTCCGCACCGAATGGTCTTCCGCTTTTGAAATTGGGCGCAAGGTGACAGCGGCAAATACGGCGGATGTTTTGGCGATGTCAGCTAAGCCCGACTACTTGGTTGTTGCTGTCGCTCTTACGGGTTCGGAAAGTATGGAATGGATAACTGAACTCGCACGTGGGATTAAATTCGAAGCAGATCTTGCGGGAGCCCATGTTGTTGGGGGAGATATTTCTCGCGCTGGCCAACTAGTCATCTCAATTACTGCAATTGGTTCGACCAACAAACCAATAACTCGCAGCGGAGCAAAACCTGGAGATGGTATTTATCTATCATCGCTTACAGGCTGGTCTGCGGCCGGCTTGGCGTTGCTGGGATCCGGGATTAAAGAAGATGGCGAGCCTGTGCAAAAAGCGCTTAGCGAATTTAAATCACCGACTATTGATTATGGATTTGATGCTTCAAAAGCCAGCGCGCTCTGCGATGTAAGCGATGCTTTAGTTATTCAAGCAGCGCAGATGGCGGAGGCCTCACAGGTTTGCTTTAACTTCGACCTTACGAAGATCCAAGGCGCTGCGGAGTTTGTAGAACTCGAGAAAGTAGCGCAGAAATTAAATGCAGATATTTGGAGCTGGATCTTCGCCGGGGGAGAGGATCACTCCCTTCTGGCAACGGGTTCAGATCTACCCGGGCTTTTAATTGGTGAAGTTAGTCAGGGCGCGGGCCTAGCGAACGTGCCGGCAGGCGTAGAGGCTAAGACTTGGCAACATTTTTAAAAAGACCCTTCGATTTTTATGCACCGATTTCCATATTTTTTATTTTTTTAAACACATAAAAACAGGTGCGGTGCTATTGCCTACCTTTTAGCAAGGCGATAATTTTGTGAGATGAAAAGATCATCATTTGTAGCGACTTTAGCCACTTTCGCACTTTCTATTTCCGCAATTCTGGTTGGAGTTACATCTGCAAATGCCAGCATCACACTTCCAAAGGGGGCTTTCTTACCTTGCTCAGCTGGTGGCGGTGCATATTGCATTGAATCAGTAAGCGTTACTCCATCTGGCGGTAAGGCGATTGCACTCACTTGGGTTGCTACTGGTTCTCAAGGCAGCGCTGCTGGAAATACAAATGGCGTTGCAGCGGGTAAAGATCTTCCGGGACGCTGGAGCGCAGATGGCGCATTTACAAATGAAAATTACGACGGACTTTATGTAGAAGCGCAAGCAGCAAATGAATTTGTTCCCTGGATTGTTTTAGATGCTAAGCCAACTTACTCTCCTGGAAATAAGGTTTCGCTTGCGGCTACAACCACAAGCGTCACTACTCCCGTGAATCTAAATTCGGATGCGGTGATTTCAGTAAAGATGCGAATCTCGGACTTTAAATTAGGCGTTACTTATGGCATTGCTACTGAGGCCACTGTCGATGTCCAATCAGGGGTTTTTGAAATCGCTGGCTACCCAGTAAAAGTTCCGCAAGCTAAAAATACAAAGGATTGTTCTGGAGATGCGGGCGTATCGTCTGCATTGGTTACGCAATTCCAATCAATTTTAGTTCCATCTAACGATCCACTGGGATTCTCCTTTGAAGGTGGCAGCGGAAAGATATATGTTGGTTCTAATGGTCTGTGCAAACTATCAACTCCAGTTTGGAATTCTGAAAAGAAATCTCTGAGTTACAAGGCATCTGCTCCACGCCTTTCGCCAGATGGAAAGACTGTTAATACTGGTTTCTACTACGCGACGATCTCATCTGCTGACGCGCTTGCGCTCTGGGGGCTAACGAGACCAGAAGATGCTGCATCAGCACTACTCATCTCTGTTCGCACCAATGAAGGTGGCTCTACAGCCGCAACTAAGACAGTTGCCGTAAAAAATGGCCGCATCATCATTCAGGTCTTTGGATTTGAATTTCCAGATCCGATGCTGGATATCTCGCTTAATCCGAGCTATGACGTACTTGCATCTTCTGCCCAGAACGCGAGCAATATGTCTGCTTCAGGAACTGTAAGGACAACAGCCTCACCTAAGCCAAAGACGACGACAATTTCATGTATTAAGGGCAACCAGCTTAGAAAGGTAACTGGCGTTAAGCCAAAGTGCCCTACTGGATTTAAAAAGCGTTCTTAACTAAGCAAAAAATTAGTTAGAAAAGGTTTTAGCGAGAAACTTTTCCGGCCTTGAGGCAGGAAGTACAAACGTTCTGGCGCTTAGCTGTTCCACCAACAAGTGTCTTGATGCGTTGGATATTTGGATTCCAGCGACGACGAGTCTTTACCTGAGAGTGTGAAACGTTATTTCCAAAGCTGGGCCCTTTGCCACAGATATCGCATGTTGATGCCACAGCGTTACTCCTTATAGATCTTTAACTTAATGAACAGGGCGTAAGGGTAGCAAGAAGGCCAACTTCACGCTAATTCCGAGAAATCCACGCGAGAATGGCTCCTATGGCGATCGCAGACGGCAGGCTCACAACCAAGTTGGTTGATGTTGTGGGCGATCGCACCGCCAAGGTCTTAGATACCGTTTTCGGTTATCGCACAGTCTCAGATTTATTACATCACTATCCGCGACGCTACTTAGTACGCGGAGAGCTAAGTGACATTGCAGAACTTAAAGAAGGCGATGAAGTAACGGTATTGGCGGAGATTTACTCTTCGAGTAGTCGTAAGTTGCAAGGGCGCAAGGGGAGCATCCTCGAAGTTATCGTTACCGATGGAAGCGCAAAGATGTCGTTAACTTTCTTCAATCAGGCTTGGCGCGAGAAAGAATTGCGGGTTGGCAGACAAGGTTTATTTGCGGGAAAAGTTGGAGTCTTCAACGGCAAACGCCAGTTGGCACATCCAGATTATGAAATGGTTCCTGATGGAAGTGATGTTGACTCTGCCGTCGCAGATTTTGCTGGAAAGTTTCTGCCGGTATATCCCGCCAGTTCAAAACTCCCATCATGGAAGATTGCGCAATGTGTAAAGCTAGCCATTGATTCATTAGATGAAGTCCCAGATTTCATGCCACAACATATTCTTGAGAAATTTAACTACCCATCTGCACATCAGGCCCTGGCTCAGATACATAACCCAGTTGATCTAGATAGCGCTGAGCTCTCTAAGGCGCGCTTAACCTTTGATGAAGCCTTCTTGCTACAACTGCTTCTGCTCGAGCGTAGAGCAGAGCTACGCGCACTAAAGACTGTTGCTCGACCGGTTAAGCCAGGCGGAATTCTCGACGCCTTCGACAAATCGCTTCCGTGGAAGTTAACTCCTGGGCAATTAGAAGTTTCTCGCGAGATTGAAAGTGATCTAGCGGCAGATGTTCCGATGCACCGCTTGCTACAAGGCGAAGTTGGTTCGGGTAAAACTGTTGTGGCACTTCGCGCCATGTTGGCGGTAGTTGATAGTGGAGGACAAGCCGCGCTGCTTGCACCTACAGAAGTGCTAGCAGCTCAGCATCTACGAACAATTGAAAAGTTGCTTGGACCGCTCGCCCAAGGTGGAATGCTGGGAGGCGTTGAAAACGCAACACAAGTTACGTTGTTGACGGGTTCACAGAATTCTGCCTCGCGCAAAGAAGCGCTTGCCCTTGCCGCATCCGGACAGGCAGGAATAGTTATTGGTACACATGCGCTACTTAGCGAGAGCGTAGTTTTTAACGACCTAGGGCTAATTGTCGTGGATGAGCAACATCGCTTTGGAGTTGAGCAGCGAGATGCGCTGAAAGCGAAGGCAGTTAATCCGCCACACCTATTGGTTATGACCGCAACTCCAATTCCAAGAACAGTTGCGATGACAGTCTTTGGTGATTTAGATATTTCAACGTTGCGCGAACTTCCACTGGGTCGCCAACCAATTACAACTCATGTTGTACCAACTCTAGAGAAACCAACTTTCTTAGACCGCGCATGGGAGCGGATTCGAGAAGAGGTTTCACAAGGGCATCAGGCATACATAGTTGCACCACGCATCGCAGCCGGAAGTTCTGAAGATGCAGATCTAGATTTTCTATACGGAGAACAATCACCAGATATCGCATCTGTTGAAGAGTTGGCGCCGAAGCTACACGGGGGAGCGCTCAAAGGGCTACGAATTGCTCCTCTGCATGGACGTTTAACTACAGAGTTAAAGGATGCAACGATGCAGGCTTTTTCTGCAGGCGAGATAGATGTACTTGTTTCAACAACTGTAATTGAAGTCGGTGTTGATGTTCCAAATGCCACAGTCATGGTGATTATGGATGCAGATCGTTTTGGCGTTTCTCAGCTCCATCAATTACGTGGTCGCGTTGGACGCGGCACTTCACCTGGTTTGTGTCTACTTGTTTCTGGAGCACCAATCGAAACACCAGCGCGCGAGCGATTGGAAGCAGTAGCAAAGACTCAAGATGGCTTCGAACTCTCACGAATTGATCTTGAGCAAAGGCGTGAGGGCGACGTGCTAGGCGCATCACAATCCGGAAATCGTTCACATCTTCGCCTGCTGCGCGTCTTACGTGATGAAGGGCTAATTGAGGAAGCGCGTAGCGTTGCTGCAGAATTATTAGAAAGTGATCGCTCCCTAGGAGGCTATCCTTTACTTAAGAACGAGTTAGAGATCCTAAAGAAAGATAATTCTTCTACTTACATTGATAAAGGTTAGGGATAGATAAATGCGAATCATCGCGGGGCTAGCGAAGGGGCGAAATATCGCCGCCGTTGCCGGTGCCACCCGACCAACTTCTGATCGCGCCCGGGAAGCGCTCTTCTCTACTTTAACCTCTGAATTTGGTGACTTTGCAGGGCTTCATATTTTAGATTTGTATTCCGGCACCGGTGCTATTGCACTTGAATCACTTTCCCGAGGCGCAGAGATTGTCCATGCCGTGGAAAAAGATGAGCATGCTCAGAAGTCGATAGCCGCAAACTTCGAGAGCATCAAGAGCGCACAGTGTCCGGGCAGTTTTCATCTCTTTGGCATGAGCGTTCACCGTTTTTTGCAGAATCGCGCAACAGTTCAATATCACTTCATTTACATCGATCCACCGTATGACGTGGAAGATTTAGATGTAGTAGAGAATTTAATTCAATTGCGCGAGGGCGGTTTTCTTCATCCGCAAGCTTTGATTGCAGTTGAGAGAAACTCCAGAGTCAAGGAGATTTCTTGGCCTGATGGATATCAACAGTTGCGCGAAAAGAACTATGGCCAAGCGACCATTTTCTATGGGGTTCCAGCCGAGCTTTGAGCCTGAAAATGGATAACCACGCTGATCGTTGCTAGCGTTTACTCCATGAAGCGCGCCGTTTGCCCAGGATCATTTGATCCAATCACCTTTGGCCATCTCGACATCATCGAGCGCGCGAGCAGCCAATTTGATGAAGTCATCGTGGCTGTTTTGGAGAATCGCACTAAGGCATCACTCTTTTCTGTTGATGAGCGCATGGAGATGATTCGTAAGACGACTTCACAGTTTAAGAACGTCAAGGTTGATTCTTGGCATGGTTTGCTAGTTGATTACTGCAAGGATAATTCCATTCAAGCGATCGTTAAAGGTTTGCGAGCGGTTACCGACTTTGATTATGAGCTCCAGATGGCGCAGGTAAATCTCCAAGGATCTGGAGTCGAAACTATGTTTATGGCGACCGCTCCAACACACTCATTTCTATCTTCTTCGATCGTTAAAGAGCTCGCTCATTTCGGTGGAGATGTATCCTCTATGGTTCCAGGCGTCGTAAATGATGCACTTAAAGCACGAGTAGCAGGGAAGTAAATATGGACTCGATTGAAAAACTCAGCACCGCAATTACTCTGATTGAAGAGGCTCGCGGAGTTCCACTTTCAGCTTCCTGCGTTGTACATCGTGGCGAAATTTTAGAAATCCTAGAAGGCGCCAGAATTGCTTTACCTCAAGATTTATCTGCTGCCGAAGGAATTTTGGCACAACGCGATAACTTAGTTGAAGAAGGTCGATCTTCAGCTGAGCAAATGATCGCCACTGCGCGCGAAGAAGTTTCTCGCATGATCGAACAGACAGCAATCGTTCAGGCAGCGCGAGATGAAGCACAGCGAATACTTGACGATGCTCGCGCGCTTGCCGCTGACGAGCGTGCGGAAGTTGAAAGCTACATTGATGGTCGACTTGCCACGCTAGAAGTTATTCTTAATAAAACACTTGATGCAGTAGCGCGTGGTCGTGATCGTCTAGATGGCGCAAACGATAAAGATGTTTTATCTCAATTAGCTGACGACAAGTAATTAGCCACTACTTAGTAGCGAAGAGAAAATAGCCATGTCACTACCCTCGTCAAAAGCCTCACAGGTCTTTGAATTCAATACCCATGAACTCCCGCGTCGTGCTGGGGAGATGAAGGAATACCAGCTAGATCTAGAAATTTTGGAGCCAATTGGCGTTCCGCTGGTGAGCGTGCCGGCAGGTGATGTGATTGAGCTAGATCTTCGCCTGGAATCAGTTACTGAAGGCGTTCTGCTCAGCGCAGATCTATTTGCAATTGCAAAGGGCGAATGCATTCGCTGCCTTGATCCAGTTGAAATTACCGTTGAACGAAAGATTCAAGAACTTTATCGCTATGAGCCAAGTAAAGATTCTGGCAAGAAAGGAAAGAAGTCCAAGCGCGCATCCGATGATGACGTAGATCTGGAAGAAGATGATGAGCTTTGGATGGATGGAAATGTGATGGACCTTGAACCACCTATTCGAGATGCCGTTGTCCTGGATCTGCCGATCAACCCGCTCTGCTCTGAAGATTGCCTTGGGCTCTGTCCTGATTGCGGTCAAAAGTGGGCGGATCTGCCGGAAGACCACCAGCACGAGGCGATTGACGCTCGCTGGGCGGGCTTGGCTGGGCTGGATTTTAAGAAAACGGATGAATAAGGGATACTTACGCCCTAGCAGATTTAGATCCTCTAAAGATTTAGACCTTTCAAATTAACAGATTTAGCTAACAGAGATTAAGGACGATTACCGTGCCAGTTCCAAAGCGAAAGATGTCTCGTTCGAAGACTCGCTCACGCCGCTCAATGTGGAAGACAACTGCAGCATCACTTGCAGCATGCCCACAGTGCCAGCAGCCAAAGCTCACACACACAGCATGCCCAACCTGCGGAACATATAACCGCCGCCAGGTTCTCGAGGTCTGATCTGTTCTCTTCTTTAACTGCGCAACTCGGGATCTCGTTAAAGCCCGAATTGCTCGAGTTAGCTTTTACCCACCGCTCATTTGCATATGAGTCCGGTGCTAAAGAAACAAATGAACGTTTAGAATTTTTAGGTGATTCAGTATTGGGTTTAATTGTTACTGAAGAGCTTTATCTCCGCTATCCAGATTTAGATGAATCACGTTTATCTCCGCTGCGATCAGGAATTGTAAATATGCGGGCGCTCGCAGATATCGCGCGCACACTCGAACTTGGAAAATACATTCGCCTCGGAAAAGGCGAAGAAGTCACCGGCGGGCGAGATAAAAACTCACTTCTCGCCGATGCTCTCGAAGCCTTAATCGGCGCCATTTATCTTGAGTGTGGATTTGCAACAACTACTTCCGTAGTTCGCACACTAATTAATGAGACCCTGGAAAGCGCCATGGCAAAGGGCGCTGGGCTAGATGGCAAGACCGCGCTCCAAGAATTAGTTTCATCACTTGGAAAAGGCACCCTCGAATATTTAGTAACTGAAGAAGGCCCTGACCACGATAAGAGTTTCACCGCTGTCGCAATGGTCTCTGGTGAAGCAGTTGCGCAAGGTATCGGTAAGAGCAAACGCGAAGCAGAGCAATCAGCGGCGCGTTCTGCCTACGAAATTCTCGCAACCCTCAAGTAGTACTTCACTCGCGTCTCGTACATAAAGGCGCCACCTAAACGGTAGGTTTACGCCGTGTATTTAAAGAGTATGACGCTTAAAGGATTTAAATCCTTCGCGTCGGCAACGACGCTTCGCCTGGAACCGGGCATCACCTGCGTCGTCGGCCCTAACGGCTCTGGAAAATCAAACGTTGTAGATGCCCTTACTTGGGTTATGGGTGAGCAAGGTGCGAAGTCACTTCGCGGCGGCAAGATGGAAGACGTCATCTTTGCTGGAACAAGTGGTCGCGCACCACTTGGGCGCGCAGAAGTTTCGCTAACCATCGATAACACCGATGGCGCGCTACCAATTGATTACACCGAAGTAACTATTTCTCGCATTCTCTTCCGTAACGGACAGAGCGAATACCAAATAAATGGTGAAGCATCACGTTTATTAGATATCCAAGAGTTGCTAAGCGATTCAGGTATCGGTCGCGAAATGCACGTCATCGTTGGACAGGGCCAGCTAGATGCAATTTTGATGGCTACCCCCGAAGAACGTCGTGGCTTTATTGAGGAAGCCGCCGGCGTACTGAAGCACCGCAAACGTAAAGAGAAAGCGATACGCAAGTTAGATTCAATGCAGGCTAACTTAGCTCGTGTTCAGGATTTAACAGTCGAACTTCGCCGCCAACTACGACCACTTGGTAAGCAAGCAGAAGTAGCCAAGAAGGCGGCAACAATTCAGGCAGATCTGCGCGATGCCAAGTTGCGTCTGCTCGCAGATGATTTCATTTCACTCTCGAAAACTCTAGATGCGGAAGTTGCCGACGAGACGGCACTTCGTGAGCGACGTTCACTCGTTGAAGAAGAGTTAGAGAAAGTCAGATCACGCGAAGAATCACTCGATGCGCAGGCTGCATTTGAGAGCCCCCTTCTAATTGCTGCGCAAGAAAATTTCTACGCACTAAGCGCGCTTCGCGAGAAGTTTCGTGGAACCCAATCACTTGCCCAAGAGCGTTCACGTTTCTTAGCAGAAGAGGCTGAAGAAGCGCGCAGTGCTGGTCGAGATCCAGAAGCTCTTGATCAAGAAGCGCTGGCGCTGCGCCAGCAAGAAGCGCAACTACGCAGCGAAGTACAAGCTGCGCAGGCACATTTGCAAGCGACAACTTCGAAACTTGCCAGCTCTGAACAATCATTAAAAGTTGAAGAAGATAAAATCGCAGCAGCGATGCGCGCCATCGCAGATCAACGCGAAGGCACCGCACGCCAAGAAGGCCACATCAAATCACTTGCCGCTCGACTAGAAGCGATCGCCGAAGAAATTGCTCGTCTAGTTAAAGCGCGCGACGAAGCGCAGTCTCGTGCTGAGAGCGCACAACGCCAGTACTCAACGCTCGAGATGGATATCGCAGGGGCAGATGCCGGAGAGCTTGGCCTCGATTCTGAATTTGAAGTTGCTAAACGATCTTTAGATGGCGCTAAGGCGCAACTCAATTCACTTATTGAAGCAGAACGCGCTGCCGATCGTGAGCGAAATGCAACGGAATCAAAGCTAGAAGCGATGTTGCTAACTTCGCAATCACGTGATGGCGGAGCAGCGCTAGTACGCGATTCTCGCGGCTTAACAATTCTCGGAAGCATTGCCTCCCTTGTTCAAATTGATTCCGGATGGGAATCTGCAACAGCTGCTGCACTAGGCACGCTCTCTGATGCGATTGTTGTACGTGATTTAAATTCCGCCATCAGCGCACTTACAACTATGCGTTCTGAGAATTTGGGCCAGGCAGATGTGCTTGTATATGAACCAGGTTCTCATAATTCAACCTCAGTCCCTGTTGGACTAACCGCTTTAACTTCGCATGTTCGTTCCTCTGAAATTTCTGATCTCTTGGCTTCGCTCCTTGCCAACACCGTAGTAGCAGATAACGCTCGTGAGGCTGAAGGGATTATTCGCTCTCATCCGGGCGTAACGGTTGTTACACGCGATGGAGATGTAATCACCGCAAAGCGTGCAAGAGGTGGATCTGCTTCATCTACTTCTCTAATTGAGATAAACGCCCTTGTTCAAGAGTTGCAGGCCAAGCTCGAGACCATTACCCATAACTGCGATCGCATTAAATTTGAGATTTCAACCGCGCAAGGCGATGTAGACAGCAAGCAGAGCACATTCGATATTGCGCTTTCTAAGTTAAATGAATCTGATGCCCGAATTTCTGCCTTCACTGAGCAACTAGCTGTTGCGGGCCAGAATATGAAGTCAGCATCTGCTGAGGTTGAGCGCTTGAATACAGCAATTGCAGAGGCTAACTCTGCCAAGGGACGCGATGAGAATGAACTAGCTATCGCATCCGCACAATTGCAGCAGCGCGGCGAAATCGGCGAACCTGATCACAGCGCGGCTGAAAACTTACGCAATGAAGTCTCTCTCGCGCGTACTGCCGAAGTTGAAGCACGTCTTGCCGTTCGTACTAGCGAAGAGCGCGTTGACTCAATTGCTGCACGCGCCAAAGCCCTTGAAGATTCTGCAAACGCCGAGCGCGAAGCATCGGAACGTGCGGTATCTCGACGAGGAGCGCGTGCACGGGGCGCGCTTATCTCTGCTGCAATTGCTGAAGCGGCTTACGAAGCGTTAATTCATATTGAACGCTCTATCGCAAAGGCGGCAACAGAGCGCGCCCGCCTCGAAGCATCTCGTTCTGATCGTGAAGGTGAAACACTCACTGTGCGATCACGTGGTCGCGAATTAGCAGCAGAACTAGAGCAACTAACTTCATCAGTACATAAGGATGAGATTGCACGTGCTGAGCAACGCATGCGTATCGAGCAACTTGAAACGAAGGCAGTTGAAGAGCTCGGTGTAGATATGACCACGCTCGTAAATGAGTACGGTCCCCAGAACGATGTACCAACATTTATCGAGACTGAAACAGGCGAAATTGTTGCGACCGAATTGATCCCTTATCGCCGCGACCAGCAAGAAAAACGCCTTGCCGCAACAGAGCGATCACTAACCCTGCTTGGAAAAATTAACCCACTAGCTCTTGAAGAGTACAACGCTCTTGAAGAGCGCTTGAAGTTCTTGGCTGAACAGTTGGAAGATCTAAAGCGCACCAAGAAAGATCTCTTGGACATTATTAAAGAAGTCGATGATCGCGTGCAGCAGATCTTCATGGAAGCCTACGAAGAAACCGCTAAACACTTTGAAGATATCTTTGCCCGCTTATTCCCTGGTGGAGATGGTCGCCTAATTCTTACAAATCCTGATGATCTTCTAAATACCGGCGTTGATGTAGAAGCGCGTCCACCAGGAAAGCGCATCAAGCGTTTGTCTCTTCTCTCAGGCGGTGAAAAATCACTTACTGCAGTAGCTATGTTGGTTGCGATCTTTAAATCTCGCCCAAGCCCGTTCTATGTACTCGACGAAGTTGAAGCAGCGCTCGATGATGTGAACCTGGGCCGTTTGCTCGTAATTCTCGAAGAACTTCGAGAGAGTTCACAGTTGATTATCATCACTCACCAGAAGCGCACCATGGAAATTGCAGATGCTCTTTATGGAGTAACTATGCGCGGTGATGGCGTAACTGAAGTTATCTCACAACGCCTGCGCGAATCTGATACCGCTTAAGGTTTTCTAAGCAATGGGTATTTTCAGCAAATTTATCTCGAAGATAAAAGGTGTATCAACTGCCGACCCACTTGATTGGCAAGAACTTGAGGCAGAACTACTTGCCGCAGATCTTGGACCATCTCTGACATCGGCAATTATCAAAGATGCAAAATCAATTAAGGGCGATGATGCTCTCGCTTCACTGACGCAGATTCTTAACTCCAAGCTTTCTAGTAAATCTCGCACACTAAATAAAGTTGCTTCCACATCAGCGTTGCTTGTTGTTGGGGTCAATGGCACTGGCAAGACAACTTCAGTAGCCAAGTTGGCATCCTCGCTAAAGGGATCTGGTTTTTCAGTGATACTGGCAGCGGCAGATACCTTTCGCGCTGCAGCAGTTGAACAGTTGCAAACCTGGGGTGCGCGTATCGGAGTTGAAGTAATTGCCGGTAAAGATGGAGCTGAACCAGCATCCGTTGTCTTTGATGCAGCAGCCCGCGCTGGCGAACAGAGCGTTAACTATTTATTAGTCGATACCGCTGGCCGACTTCATAACAAGAACGATCTAATGGCCGAACTTGGCAAGGTGAAACGTGTAATTGAAAAATCGCTGCCTGTCTCCGAGGTTCTATTGGTAATCGATGCAACAACTGGTCAAAATGGAATAACCCAAGCAAAGATTTTTACTGAAGCAGTTGAGGTAACCGGTTTGATAGTTACCAAATTAGATGGCAGCGCCCGCGGGGGAGTAGCCCTAGCCATTGAAAGCGCTCTCGATATCCCAATCAAATTTGTGGGCACAGGTGAAGGCGAGTCAGATTTCGCCGCATTCGACGCAGAGCGCTACATCTCAGGCTTAATCGGCGATTAGCATGCCTTCATCTCTCTGTTCTGTAACACATATGTAACAAAGCTCCCGATTTTGTGACCGAGTCTTAACCTAGAAAACGACCCCACGTAACCCACCACGTGCATCTTTTCCATATCTCAACGGCGAGGGTTTACTTAGAAAAGGAAGCCAACAATGGATGAAATAGTTTTGAATTCAGGAGATACCTCCTGGGTTTTAGCAAGCACCGCTCTCGTTCTTCTAATGACGCCAGGTTTAGCGTTTTTCTACGGTGGCATGGTTAGAGCAAAGAGCGTTTTAAATATGATGATGATGTCGATGATAACAATCAGCATCGTTAGCGTTCTTTGGGTGATCTATGGGTTCGAATTAGCGTTTGGATACGAGGCAGATTCACCTTGGTATGGAAATCTCTCATTCTCAGGACTAGGTGGAGTTGTTAATGACTTCACAAATAATGGCGGGGTTTATCCGGTTCCAGTTCTAGTTTTCGCAGCGTTTCAGTTGATGTTTGCAATCATCACACCGGCGCTTATTTCCGGTGCGATTGCAGATAGAACTAAGTTCACCGCTTGGGCTATCTTCGTGGCGATCTGGTCAACGATTGTCTACTTCCCAGTCGCACACTGGGTATTTGCCTTCGGAAATAAAGTTGGCGATGTGGTAACAGGAGCGGGCTATCTAGCAAGTAAAGGCGTCCAAGATTTCGCAGGCGGAACCGCTGTTCATATCAACGCAGGTGCTGCTGGTCTGGCTCTTGCAATTGTTCTTGGCAAGCGCATTGGATGGCGCAAAGAATCAATGCGACCACATTCATTGCCGTTGGTAATGCTGGGCGCTGCACTTCTCTGGTTTGGTTGGTTTGGATTTAACGCTGGCTCTGCTCTAGCTGCAAATGGAACTGCAGCACTTGCGCTAATCAATACTCAAGTAGCTGCAGCAGCTGCAGTATTTGGTTGGTTGCTGGTAGAAAAAGTTCGCAATGGACATGCCACTTCGCTTGGAGCAGCATCAGGTGCTGTAGCAGGACTAGTTGCAATTACTCCAGCGTGCGCATTCGTGGCTCCATGGGCAGCGGTTGTAATTGGCTTAATCGCTGGTGCAATTTGCGCGCTCTCAGTTGGAATCAAGTACCGACTCGGCTTTGATGATTCGCTAGATGTCGTTGCTGTTCACCTAATTGGTGGAATTTGGGGATCGCTCTCCATCGGCCTATTCGGCGCTTCGGCTGTAAATAGCCTCGGTCTAGATGGCATCTTCTACGGTGGCGGAACAGATCTGCTAGTTAAACAAGCGCTGGGTGTAGGAGTTGTTTTTGCCTACTCTTTCATTGCAACGTTAATAATCGGTTACGCGATCGAGAAGTCGATTGGTTTCCGTGTCTCAAAGGACTCTGAAGTCCAAGGTATCGACCTTAACGAGCATGCCGAGACTGCTTACGAAATGACAAGTTCATCACGAGGAGGTTCATTGCTATGAAGTTAATTACAGCTATCTTGAAACCATTTAAGTTAGATGAAGTCAAAGATGCACTGCAAGCAGCTGGCGTAACCGGAATGACAGTCTCTGAAGCCAGCGGTTTCGGACGTCAACGCGGGCACACGGAGGTTTATCGCGGCGCTGAATACACCGTCGATCTAGTTCCCAAGGTTCGCCTTGAGGTACTCGTCGACGATAACGATGCCGCTGCGATAGTTGATGTAATAGTTAAGGCGGCATCAACGGGATCAATCGGAGATGGAAAAGTATGGACAACACCGGTTGATTCAATCGTTCGAGTGCGAACCGGCGAACGCGGAACGGATGCGATCTAAGGGGAGAGCAAGTAAGTAAGGTAGTTGCATGGCAACTCGTGAGCGAAGGGAACGATCGAACGAGAGCGATCGTTTCCTTCGCTCGCTATTTACTGAAGCGGCGCGTGACTTAAATGGTTTAGCCCTCGCCGCTGTTGGTGGATATGGTCGAGGCGAGTTATCTCCAGGCTCAGATCTCGACATTCTCTTTCTACATAATGGAAAGACTGATGAAAAGACGCTTGGGGAACTGGTTAACAAAGTTCTCTACCCACTTTGGGATAAATCATTCAAAGTAGATCACTCAGTGCGTACCCGCAGTGAAACTCGCGAAAGCGCAAGATCAGACCTTAAGGTCGCGCTCGGTCTACTCGACATTAGATTGATTTGCGGAGATGCAGATCTAATTGCGGCAGTTCAACACGATGCCATAGATGATTGGCGCAGTAATTCACGAGAGCGCCTGCCGCAGTTGCGAAGTTCGCTAGTTGAGCGCCACAAAAGAGCTGGCGACTTGGCATATCTGCTTGAGCCTGATTTAAAGGAAGCGCGTGGCGGTTTGCGTGATATCAATGCGCTTCGGGCTATTTCAATTTCTGGCGTAGTTTCAGTTTCGCTAGAACATATAAGTAACGCTGAATCAGTTTTGATGAGCGCTCGTGAAGCGCTCCACACTGTAACGGGGCGAGATAAAGATCGACTGTTATTTCAAGAGCAGGATAAAGTTGCAGAACTTCTCAAATATTCCGATGCAGATTCCTTGATGTCTGAAATCGCACAGGCTGCTAGATCGGTTGATTATCTTTTGGAATCAACTTGGCATCGCTTAGATCATCGTGGCAAAGATGGTCTTGGTAGATTTCTTAAGAAACCGCGCGTTACCCAGATTGCGCAAGGAATTTCAATCTCTCATCAAGAGGTACAAATCGATAGCGATTATGATTTAGCTAAGGATCCGTTAATTGGTCTACGCGCGGCAGCAGTTGCCGCCCAAGCCGGACTTCCAGTTTCACCGGCGACACTTCAGAAATTGGCAGATTCATATCGAGGCGGCGCTGGAAATTTACCGAACCCATGGCCAAGAGCGGCGCGCGAAAATTTGATTGCGCTAATCGGTGCTGGAGATCCGATGGTGCGAATTTGGGAGAGCCTAGACCAAGAGGAAATCCTCTTTCATTGGCTTCCGGAATGGCGATCTGTTCGCTCGCTTCCACAGCGCAATGCGTTACATAGACATACCGTCGATCGCCATATGGTTGAGACGGCAGCGCATTCGGCAGCGCTAACTAGAAAAGTACACCGCCCCGATCTACTTCTCTTCGCCGCACTTTTTCACGATATTGGAAAAGGTACGCAAGACGATCATTGTGATCGTGGCGAGATCTTGATTGAACCATTAGCTCGTCGCATCGGCTTTGATGAGAGTGATATCAAAACGATTAAGTTATTGGTAAAACATCACCTACTTCTAAGCGCCACGGCCACAAGAAGAGATTTAGATGATCCAGCAACGATCGCCAGTGTTACTTCAGTAATTCCAGATCTACAGACTCTCGAACTCTTGCATGCCCTCAGTATCGCTGACGGGCAAGCCACCGGTCGTGCTGCATGGAGTGATTGGAAAGAGAGTCTTTTAGCCGATCTTGTCAGACGCGTTACTGCTGCCCTTACTGATAACACAATCGCTAGCCAGCCAGAATTCACTGATGAACAACGCGTTCTAGCCAATTCTGGGGAATTGCTAGTAACTATTGAACCTCGTGATCCAGATTTCGCTATCGAGATTATCGCGCCGGACCAGACAGGACTTCTCTCAATTGTCGCCGGTGTTTTAAACCTTGCGAGATTTGATGTGCGATCGGCCCGTACTCAAACAATTGGTTCTAGCGCAATAATGAAATGGATTGTGAGTCCGAGTCAGTTTGCGCCATCTGTAGATGAGCAAGCAATTAAAGAGGCAATCGCTCAAGCGCTTATCGACTCGAGCGATTTAAAGGAACGTATCGCACGGCGTATTGCAGATTATTCAAAAATTCCATCAATTCCTGTTCCTTCACCGATTGTTGAGACATTTATGGACGCGGCTACAGATGCAACGATCATCGAAGTTAGAAGCCATGACCGACCAGCGCTGCTATTTGGAATCGGAGATGTGATTACCAAATCTCAAGTCGATATTCGCTCTGCGATCGTGACAACACTTGGCGCTGAAGCGATCGATACCCTTTATGTGACCGAAATTGGTGGGGGAGCGCTCTCTTCAGATCGTGCGCAGGATTTGGCTACCCGCCTAACCGCAGCGCTAGCCTGATATCGCCTTCAAGTAGTATTGCCGCATTATGTTCGACAACCTTTCCTCCAAATTCTCCAACGCCTTTTCGTCACTGCGTTCGCGAGGAAAGATTTCTGCATCAGATATCGAAAATACATGCTCAGAAGTCCGTACCGCTTTACTTGAATCAGATGTCGCGCTACCTGTCGTCGATAGCTTTATCGAACGTATCCGCAGTAAATCCCTTGATGCTCTGCCGAATCTGCAATCTGGAACAAATCAAGCGCAAGCAATATTTGAAATTGTTAACGCCGAATTAGTAGAGATCCTTGGTGGGTCGGCACGTCGCGTGCGCTTTGCAAAGACCGCTCCAACGGTAATCATGTTGGCTGGTTTACAGGGTGCAGGTAAAACTACTTTGGCTGGAAAACTCGCCAAGTTCTACGCCGAACAAGGCAATACTCCTTTACTTGTCGCATCAGATTTACAGCGCCCTAATGCAGTTAACCAATTACAGGTGGTTGGTGAAAGTGTTGGCGTTCCGGTCTTTGCACCTGAACCCGGAAATGGTGTTGGCAATCCAGTAAAAGTTGCAGAGCAAGGAATCGCTTTCGCAAAATCAAAGTTATACAACATGGTGATCGTAGATACCGCAGGTCGCTTAGGTGTAGATGAAGATTTAATGCGCGAGGCGATCGCTATCCGCGACGCGATTTCACCAGATGAGATCCTCTTCGTTGTAGATGCGATGATCGGTCAAGACGCTGTTCGAACTGCGCAGGCTTTTCAGGATGGCGTTGGTTTTGATGGCGTGGTACTTACCAAGCTCGATGGCGATGCTCGTGGTGGCGCCGCACTTTCAATCACACAATTAACCGGTAAACCAATCATGTTTTCATCTAACGGTGAAAAACTTTCAGATTTCGATATCTTCTATCCCGATCGCATGGCTTCGCGCATCTTGGGCCTTGGCGATGTAGCTACTTTGGCCGAGCAGGCCAAGAAAGCCTTTGATGGTGAAAGTTCTGCACGGCTAGAAGAGAAGTTTGCGCGCGGTGATGACTTCACACTTGAAGATTTCCTTGAGCAGTTAGAAGCGATGTCGAAGATGGGTTCGATGTCTAAGTTGCTAGGAATGCTGCCAGGCGCTGCTGGGATGAAGAAACAGATTGAAAATTTCGATGAATCCGAAGTTGTTCGCACGAAGTCGATAGTTCAATCCATGACTCCACTTGAAAGACGTGACCCAAAGGTATTAAACGGATCAAGGAGGGCGCGCATTGCACTCGGTGCTGGTCGCAAAGTTCAAGATGTAAATTCTTTAGTTGATAAATTCGCAGCGGCGCAGAAGATGATGAAACAGATGCGCACTGGAAAAGGCCTTCCACTCGGAATGGGAATGCCGCCGGGGATGCCAGCACCTGTTCAAAAGGTCAGCCAGCAGCCAGCTAAGAAGAAGTCGAAGTCGGGCAATCCAGCCAAACGCGCCCTTGAAGAAAAGGGCTAGGCCAAGCGGTACTTACGCTCGGATTTCGCATCTACACGCGTAGATGGCAAGATTAGCCTCCTGTTGAGGGGCCCTCTACCCCCACAACATCCATATCCACAGTTGTATCGAATACATGCGCACCCCGCTGCATAGTTAAAGATGTGACACACTTTTTAGGAGCACTACTTCTTTGTCTACAAAAATTCGCTTAATGCGCATGGGAAAGATCCGCACACCATTTTTCCGCATCGTCGTAACAGATTCACGTAAAGCACGTAACGGACTTTCAATTGAAGAAATTGGTCGTTACGTTCCAGGACAAGAGCCGTCAATCATGGAAGTTAACTCAGCGCGCGCGCAGTACTGGCTCGGAGTCGGCGCACAACCAACTGCCGCTGTAGAGGCGATCTTTAAGGTCACAGGCGATTGGCAGAAGTTCAAGGGCCTACCTGGCGCCGAAGGAACACTTAAGTTTGCAACACCAAAGCCAGCTAAGAGCATCGCTTACGAAGCAGCTGTTAAGCAAGCAATGGATGAGCCTAAAGAAGGCGCAACAACAATGAAGAAGAAGGCGCAAGAGAAGTTGGCTGCAAAGGCTAACCCTGCTCCGGTTGTGTCCGAAGAAACTTCGGCCGAAGTTGTGGCAGAGGTGTCCGAACCAACTGCAACCGATGTGGTGGCAGAGGTTCCAGCTCAAGCGGCGACTACAGAAGATGTGGTTGAAGCAGCAGAAGCACCAGCAACTGAAGAGGCCGCTGAATAACAATGATGGACGAAGCTCTCGAGCACCTCGTTAAAGGAATCGTTGATAATCCTGAAGATGTCATCGTTAAGGAAAAGACTCATCGTCGCGGCACAACTCTAGAAGTTCGCGTTAATCCTGAAGATATCGGCAAGGTAATTGGTCGTAATGGTCGCACCGCAAAAGCGCTTCGTACAGTTGTAAGCGCTATTGCCGGTCGCACTGTTCGCGTTGACCTAATCGATACCGATGAGGCTCGTTAAAGCGAAAGCTTTTATCTGATGCGCCTAAATGTAGGTCGCATCGGTCGCGCCCACGGAATCTTGGGTGAGGCCACAATTGAAGTCCGCACCGATGACGCAGCAGAACGTTTTGCAATCGGCGCAATACTTGAGACAGAAAGCCAAGGTAATTTAACCGTGGCTTCTGCACGTGTGCATAACGGCATCCTGCTCCTTGGTTTTGAAGGAGTTGAAGACCGAAACGCTATTGAGAAATACCGCAACCAATTGCTTTACGCCGAAGTTGATATTGATGCACCCGGGTTGGATGAAGATGATTATCACGTGCTGCAATTAATCGGTTGTCAGGCATATCTAGTTGATGGAGATTTATTCGGCGAAGTAGCTGAAGTTTTGAACCTTCCTGGGCAAGATGTGCTGAGTATCAAGACCGAAAGCGGAGAAGTGCTTATTCCTTTTGTACATCAACTAGTTCCTGTTGTTGATGTGAAGGCGAAGCGAATGACCGTTATTCCTCCCGAGGATTACGAGGCGGGAGTCAGTAAATGAAGATCGATGCCGTAACTATCTTTCCCGAATACTTTGCTCCGGCTCATCTATCACTTCTGGGCAAAGCTCAAAGTAAAGGGCTAGTAGATATCCAAGTTCATGATCTTCGTTCAGCGACGCAAGATAACCACAACACAGTAGATGACACTCCCTACGGCGGAGGTGCCGGAATGGTTATGCTCCCTGAAATTTGGGGGCG
>JAIYCF010000110.1 GCA_027488165.1 Streptomycetaceae bacterium | reverse complement strand
TTAATTTCTGCGCGAGAGAACCATTTAACTTCAGTAATCTCTTGGCCATCAGGGCGAGCCATCTCTGGAAAATCTGTAATCGCATCAAATGAAATCATGATCGATGCTGGAAATGGCCACGGTTGTGAACCCAAGTAATCAACGTCGCGAACTGCAACGCCTGACTCTTCTAAGACTTCACGTTGCACGCATTGTTCGAAAGTTTCACCTGGTTCTAGAAAACCAGCAAAGCAAGAGAAGCGACCTTCTGGCCAAATTGGTTGATGCCCTAGCAAGATTCGATCATCTTGATCGCGAACTAAGACAATGACTGCGCAATCGGTACGGGGGTAGTGCTCGCTCTTATCTTTATCGCAGAGACGAATTGCTCCACCTTGTGCAACTGAAGTCGGCGCACCACATCGCGCGCAATGGGTATGGGACTTATGCCAGTTAGCCAGTGCAACTGTGTGAAGTCCGATCTCCATTTCGAATTCAGAGATCAACCCACCTATTTCGCGAAGCGTTAGATAACCATCTGGTGCTTTCTCGCCTTGTGGTTCAACACTTGACGCGCTCCAAGCAAAATATGGCTCTTGATCTAATTGATCCAAACCAAGGAAATACTTTTCGCCAGACTTGTATTGATTTGAAGCAATCAACTTTTGAACTTCGGCAGCTGATAGATAGCGAAGTTTGGTGCCGCCGGCTTCGACCGCGAGTCGCGAATCTGCGAAGTGAACAATCTTGGCGCGATCCCACATCTGATCGAGAGATGCATGATTGGTGCGCAGGTGGCCGGCGCGGTCCATCTTCGATACCTGTCCGTTGACCGCGCTCATAAGGGTGAACGCTACTAGCCTTGGCCGCATGCGCATCACCTCGTGGAACCTGCTCCACGGCCAACCAATCCCGCCACTTTCGGCCGGGCCCAGCCAGGAATCCCTAGCCGCCGCAGTGCGCCAGCTCGAAACAGAGGTTATTGCGGTTCAAGAAGTTGATTACAAATTACCGCGATCACAAATGCGCAATCAAGTTTTAGATATCGCCGCAGCGATCGGTGGAAAAGATTGGGCATTTGCACCGAGCATCATCGGAACACCTGGTGAGAAATGGCGGAAGTTAAAGGATTTAGATCCGCGGATAGTAAGCGGTGAGAACAACTCTCTAGAGGGAAGTTATGGGATAGGAATTGCCTCAACTATTCCGGTTGTGAAATGGCATCGACTAGAACTTGGAAATTCAGTAGTCGGAATGCCTTTAATTGTTCCGACCGAGAGTGAGACAAGTAGCAAACCAAAGATTAGAGCAATCTATGTTCATGATGAGCCGCGGTTAGCACTTGGTGCAACCCTTGCAAATGGCTGGACTGTGTTTAATACCCATCTTTCGTTTGTGCCGGGCGTTAACTTGTTTCAGTTAAAGAAGTTAAAGCGTTGGGCGCTCAAGATTGCACAGGAGACAAATACCAAACCACTAATACTTGGAGATTTGAATCTGCCGAAGAATCTGCCAGTTGCGGGATCTGATTGGAGTTCGCTGATTCAGCAAAATACTTATCCTTCATGGGGCGCCAAAATTCAATTTGATTACATGTTAACTCACGGAGCAAATAGCCAAGTCAAAGATTTAGGAACAATTGCAACCGGCATCAGCGATCACTTGCCGCTGCGCGCCGAGATTAATTAGATCCGGTAATTAGCGCGATTAACTGGGCTTCGCTCAAAAGATCTGCAGGGCGATCAGTTTTGCTAATTGGCACATAGTGGAAAGCTGCTGAAACAAGCGCAGGATCAATTCCCTTTAACTTCGCCCAAGCTAAGCGATAGACCGCTAATTGCACAGCGGCGGATTCACCAAGCGTTGTTGCACCGGTCTTCCAATCGATAACTTCAAAGCGGCCATTGATTTCATAGACCGCATCGATGCGGCCACGGATCAAAACCCCGCCTAAAACAGCCTCAAATGGAACTTCTACTGCAACCGGAGAACGGTTACCCCATTCCGATGCCAACCAACTTTGCTTTAGAGATTCGAGAGTTTGATCTGGTTCTAGTGGATCAAGGAAATCTAAATCTTCGTCATCAAATAAAGTTGCCGCGTTGAAGTGGTGTTCGATCCATAAGTGGAATGCAGTACCGCGACGTGAATATTGATCTTGTGGGCGCGGCATCGGGCGGCGAATAGTAAGTGCTAACTCTTCTGGATCTTTATGTAGCGCAACGAGTGTGGATGTGGAAAGTCTTGGCGGCATCGGAATCTCTAGAACACCGTTGACACCGAGTGCACGTTCTTGGATTAAAGCACGAGCATCTTCAATCCATGATTCGGTTTCAAGATCAACAGATTGCGCAGTAGCGAGATCAAGTGGCGCGGCGTTCTTAACAAGTTCGACCTTGGCGGTAAAGGCAGGGCGAGTATCGCCAAGTGGGTCGCGCGGCCAGATTCCGGTCAATGGATTTTCTAACGCTGGATTCTTGGCATCTTGATCTGGTCGTGGAACTTCGCTGATGATCTTGCCGTGTTCTTGCGCAACTAAGGCAACTTGTTCAAAGATCGTTGAAGGCTCTACCCAGTCTTTGCCATCGCGATACCAAGATGTTGTTGCAATTAAATGGGTGCGGGCGCGAGTAAATGCAACATAACCCAATCGGATTTCTTCGCGGGTCTTAGTTGCCTTACAGATCTTGGCGTAGTTTTCTATTTCTTTCGATGCTTCTGAGTTCTTGGTTGCACCGTTAAATGAGAAGCGCGGAAGTTCGAGATGATCTCCACGAAGATGAAATGGAATATGGCGTTCGTTGGTGATCCAGTTATCGGGATCGTTCTTATTTAGCCCTGGGAAAGTTCCTTCGGCAAGACCGGGAACTGCAACTACATCCCATTCAGCGCCCTTAGACATATGCACTGTAAGAATTTGCACAACATCGCTGCGGACCTCTGGGGCCGCTGATTTCAGGCCTCCTTCTTCTTTGCCTGCGATATCTAGCCACTGCAGGAATGAATTAAGCGTTCCGCCGCTGCGGGCAAATTTTCCAGCTTCATCTAAGAAACGATCGATATGGCGACGACCAGAACCTGTGCCATCGCGAAGCATTACTTCAGTTTCTAAACCCAAATAACTTTCGATCTCGTTGATTAAATCGGTGATTGTGCCGCCGGCGCGAGAGCGCAGGCGACGTAGATCGGATGCGAAGTTAACTAAACGCACATAACCGATCTCGGTAAAGGTTGATTTATCTGCGCCGCCGATTTCATCCAAGGTATCGATGAGTGAACCCAGGAATTGATCATCGGCTTCTGCTTGTTCTGGGTTACCGGCAGCGATCTTCTTAATTAGCGATTTACTTTCGGCACGCGAACCTTTAGCGCGATTGCGTGAGTAAGCACCGAGTGCAGCCAAATCTTTAGCACCGAGATTAATTCGTGGACCAACAAGATGGCGCATTAACGCAGCACCTGCATCAGGGTCTGCGATTACACGCAGCATCGAAACGATATCGGCGACTTCAGGAACATGGATTAGACCACCAAGTCCAAGTACCTCTACTGGGATATCAGCTGCGCGAAGTGCGCTTTCGATCGTGGCAATCTGCGAACGCTTGCGAACTAGAACAGCAAAGGTAGAACGCTTTTCGGCAGGTTTTGTTAAGCGCGATTTATCAAACCAGAGATTTGAGAAGTAATCGGCAATTGCAGTTGCTTCAAGATCAATATTTTCGAATACTCCACAAACTAGCTCGCCATCGCCTGCGCCGGGGCGTGGAGTGAGAGGTGGAACATCTGCGCTACCTTCGCGGCGGATTTTTTCGGAGACCACATTTGCAAGTTCCAAGATGGTCTTATCGTTTCGGAAAGTTGTAAGAAGTGAATAACGTTCCGCGCCAGTGTGCCCGGCAGCTTTAGGGAAGTACTTTCCGAAGGAATTTATAGTGCCGGCAGAGGCTCCGCGCCAGGTGTAAATAGCCTGGCATGGGTCACCAACTGCCATAACAGGATGTCCGCCGCCAAAGAGCGATGAAAGCATTCGTACTTGTGATTGCGAAGTATCTTGGTATTCATCAAGTAAGACAACAGAATACTTTGCGCGCTCTAGCTCGCCGATATCTGGAAATTTAACGGAGATATCTGCAGCCAACGACATTTGATCATCAAATGAAAGTTGACCGGATTCTTGGCGGCGCGCAATAAATCTTTCAACCATCGGCAACAAAGCGATGCGCTGTTCGAGAACTTTCTTTACTTTGCGAACTTCTGGGTTGCCTCCACCTGACATTTGAGCCAGTTGTTCGAGGACTTCGTTATCAGCTGCGGCAATTGCTTCTGGCGTGACTTGATGTTCGAGCATCAACTTCGTTAGGCCAAGTAAATCTTCAACTACAGTGCCAACAGCTGATTCGTTTGAGTAAGAAGCATCTTCCCAGTTACGGACAATGTCATTAGCCAACTGCCACATCGCGGCATCGCCCATTGGTTGGATATCGGCATCTATACCGAAACGAATTGAGTGTTCAGAAAGTAAACGTGCTGCGTAAGAGTGATATGTAGTAACTGCGACTTCAAGTGGTGTGTCTTCAGGTATTAACTTGGCTGCGCGAAGTTGGCGAAGCCTGGTGCGGATACGGATTGCGAGTTCTCCGGCAGCTTTGCGAGTAAAGGTAAGTCCAAGGATTTGATCAGGGCGCGCAAAACCATTGGCAACTAGAAAAATAACGCGCGCTGCCATGGTTTCGGTCTTACCTGAACCAGCGCCAGCAATTACAACTGCTGGCTCAAGCGGATTTGTTGCGATAGAAATAATTGCGCTTTGTTCGGCGGTTGGTTGGTAAACCTTGGCGCCGACTTTCTGCAGCGCGGCAGCGATATCTTGCGGTGAGTATTTCTCGATCATTCGATCACCGTCCGGCCCTGGCTCTGGATCGGACAACAGGCCTTAACTACGCAGTTTTCACACATGGTGTTGATCCGCGCCTGGAAAGTTTCGGATCCCATACCTTCAGCTATTTCTTCTATCTTCGCTTTAACTTCGACTTCATCGATCTTGTACTGCTGACGGGTTGTAACTTTTACAGAATCTTTCGCTAGGTAAACGAGTTCGGCGCCTGAAGAAGATGTAGTTGACAACTTCTTTTCAAAGCCGTCAAGAGCAACTGCTAATTGATAGCAAGCAAGTTGGAGATTCTCTTTCGCTTTTTCGGCGGTGATCTGGGTTTTGCCAGTCTTGAAATCAATAACATAATGGTTGCCATCAGAGTCAACTTCAATGCGGTCTACGCTGCCGCGGATTTCCGCACGTCCAACTTGGATTTTAAAGTTGAGTTCGGCGCCAACAACGTCACGATTTGTAGCGGCGTGGTAACGGCTAAAGCGCTCGAGCATCTTTACCGCGCGCTTAAGGGAAGAGTTACTGATCCAGCCTTCAGTTGGGTCAATTAAAGACCAAGATGATTCGAGCTTTGCAATCAAATCGGATTCAGAGATAGATGGATCTTCAACTTTAATGCGTGCAAATTCGTGAATCGCTGAACCTAGAATCTGTGCAGTTGAATCTCCATTTGTTCCACCACTGCGCTCGAGGAACCACTTAACACCGCATTCGGTAAAGTTTTCAGCGCCTGATGGTGAAACCGGAACTAGTTCATCTGCAGCTACAACGGATTCGGTTGATGAAATAGGAAGAGATCCGGTCCAGTGTGCAGGGTCTGCAGATGTAATTTGTGATTGAGAGAGCGTCTTCAAAATTGATGCCGCGGTCTGTGCGCTTTCACCGCTGAGGTTTTGGCGCAGGGTTGCGACCAGTGCTGATGTTGTGAGTGGGCGTGGAACTTTTGTGATCACAGGAGTATCTAGATCCCCAGTGTTGTCGAGTTCTTCAAAATATGCAGATGGTTCGTCATCTTCGCGTTGCACCGCTGTGACGATTAAAGCCTGGCGGGCGCGGGTTACAGCTACATGCAGTAAACGACGCTCATCTTCGGCAAGTGCTCCGGCGGCAATTAAATCGAGTTCAAGGCGCGCTAAATCGCCATGGCGTTCGCGTTCAACAAGTCTTTCGCTGCCAAGTAACGAACTGCGTTGACGCAAGTTTGGCCATACGCCTTCTTGCAGCCCAGCAACTGCAACAACTTCCCATTGGCGCCCCTTGGCAGAGTGCACGGTAAGAATTTCAACAACATCCGGACGTACGCCTTGTGCGGTGATGATGTCTCCGACGATTGATTCGCGGGAGAGTTCGTCAAGGAATGCTGATGGCTTGGAGTATGGAAAGCGCTCTGAGAAACGTTGTGCTGAATCAAAGAGTTGGATCATCGCATCGAGATCGCGGTCAGCGGCAGCGCCACGGTTGCCACCCCGAAGTGCGGTGTTGCGCCAAGCAGTACTTAACTTTTCATTATCGCTAGTTTTTGCGTTATCCCAAATAGCCCAGAGTAAATCTTCGGGGCGGGCATCTTTCTTGGTTAAGACTTTACGCGCTGCAAGTAGAAGTTCGTGAACGCGAGTTAGCGCCGCGCTTTCTTCGATGTTGATCTCGCCTTTATCAATGGCATCGATTAAGAGTTGTGTGCCACCACGTGTATCAGTCTCATCATTGCGCGCTGCCAACAAAGCAGTGCGAATGCGACGTAGAGATATTGAATCCGATCCCCCGAATTCTGCAAGCAGTAAACGCTCGCAGGTATCGAGGTTTAGCGGTTGATCTCCGGTTGCAACTCGCGCGATGAGAATAAATGGCGCAATTGCGGGATTTGTGGAGAGCGCTTCAAGATCTCCGGCAACTGGAATTGAAACTTGTGCAAAGGCGCGACGCAGCGCACTTGCCTGCGTGCCGGCTGAACGCAAGATCACTGCCATCTGCGAATAAGGAATTCCGTGCATTAAATGCGCGCGCTTAAAGAGGTATGCGATGTATTGGGCTTCTTCGGATTGCGAGTTAAGGCGAGCGGTAGTGAAAGGGTTATCTAGCGCTGGCTTGGCGCTGTAGGTGCAGGTGCGATTGCGAGTAGGGGACGGTGCACGAAACTGTGAAATTACCTTCTGACCGATCTCAAAGATTTCTGGGCGAGAGCGATAAGAATTCTGCAAAAGAATTTGGGTGGCGCCTTTTTCAAGATAAGAGTCAACGACTTGTTTTAGACCATCAGGGTCGGCGCCGCGGAAGCGACCAACCGCTGAATCGGCATCGTAGGCAATAACCAAATCTGGCCCAGATAAGAGATCCAATAACTTTCGTTGTGCAGGATCACTCTCTTGGAATTCATCGACCATGATCGTTGCAAAGCGTGCCTGCAACTGTGCCCGCAGCTTTTCATTCTTTTGCAAGTATGCAATTGCAACGTTAATTAGTTCAGATGGATCGATGCGCATCTTCGCATCTCCGGCCGTATCTTCGCGGATCGCCATTACCTCTTTGTAGCGTTGCCAGAAATCGGCAGCTGGCGCCCAATATTTCTCGCTGACTTTTTCACCACGCGCTGCAAGTTGTTCAGGTGTTATGCCACGTTCGTTGGCGCGCATAATTAGATCGCGGAGTTCGCGGATAAACCCTTGCGTTAAAAGTGGATTACCTTTCTTATCTTCGCCATCATGTAAATCGGTTGGCCATTTGCGGTAACCATCTTGCACATCACCTTCAAGAAGTTGACCGATAAAGTTTTCTTGTTCGGGGCCAGATAAGAGAATTGGTTCGTGGTAGTTATCGCCAGAGTCCATCTTTAAAATCGAATATGCGAGTGAGTGGAAAGTGCGAGCAAGGGGTTCGTGCATTGTCACAGTTGTGCGAAGTGCAATAGCGTCGCGGAGTTCAGAAGCGCGTTCGCGACCATAGGTAATTAAAAGAATTGAATCGGGATCTTGTCCTGCCGCAATGCGCGAAAGTGCTGCTTCAACTAAAACAGATGTTTTTCCGGTACCCGGTCCACCTGCAATTAAAAGAGGTGATCCACGATGTGCCGCTGCCTTAGCCTGCGTGGCATCTAGCTCCAAAAGCGCAGGCGCAGCGGGTGCGCGAGTGAGCTTTATGGAAGGCGTGGTCATATGAGGTATTGAACCCCACACCACTGACTTTTATTCCAATTACACGCGCTTAATGCGCGCGGGCTTAACTATCTGCGGCCAGGTTGGCTTTCTTCTGACGAGAAGTCGCACGTGCGCGCTCATTCTGATCAAGAACAACCTTACGGATACGTACTACAGCAGGAGTTACCTCTACGCATTCATCTTCACGACAGAATTCGAGAGCGCCTTCCATATTTAACTTCTTTGGCGGAATCAAACGCTCTGATTCATCGGTTCCTGATGCGCGCATATTTGTAAGTTTCTTTTCGCGAACACAGTTAACGTCCATGTCATCGCTGCGAGAGTTTTCGCCGATAACCATACCTTCGTAAACTTCATCGCCTGGTTCAACAAATATTGTTCCACGATCTTGTGTTCCGTAAAGTGCGTAGGAAGTAACTGTTCCCATACGGTCTGAAACAAGTGATCCCGTTGCACGTGTGCGAATATCGCCGTACCAAGGTTCGTAACCATCGAAGACGTGGTGTAGCAAACCAGTGCCGCGAGTTTCAGTTAAGAACTCAGTACGGAAACCAATCAAGCCACGTGATGGAACTTTGTAATCAAGACGGATCCAACCGGTTCCGTGATTAACCATTTGTTCCATGCGACCTTTACGAAGCGCCATCAGCTGAGTAAGAACACCGAGATATTCTTCAGGCGCATCAATTGTTAAACGCTCCATCGGTTCGTGAATCTTGCCGTCAATCTTCTTGATAACTACCTGTGGCTTACCAACAGTTAGTTCGAAACCTTCGCGCTTCATGATTTCAACAAGCACTGCAAGCTGAAGTTCACCGCGGCCTTGTACTTCCCAAGTATCTGGACGTTCCGTATTTAGTACGCGTAATGAAACGTTACCTACGAGCTCTGCATCAAGACGGCCCTTAACTTGGCGCGCGGTAAGCATTTTTCCGCTCTTACCGGCCAAAGGAGATGTATTGATACCGATGGTCATCGAAATTGAAGGTTCATCAACAATGATTAGCGGAAGTGGGTGTGGGTTTTCAAGATCTGCCAGAGTCTCGCCCAAGGTAATTGTTTCGATACCTGCAACAGCGATGATGTCTCCGGGATGAGCCTCAAGTGCTGGAACACGTTCTAGCGCTTCAGTAATCAAAAGCTCGGAAATCTTTACGCGCTCTTGCGTTCCATCAGTCTTAATCCAAGTAACGCTCTGACCCTTCTTAATTACACCTTCACGCACGCGACAAAGTGCAAGGCGACCTAAGAATGGTGATGAGTCAAGGTTTGTAACGTGCGCCTGTAGTGGTGCACCTTCGTGATATTCAGGTGCAGGAATTGCAGAGAAGATTGTGTCGAACAAAACATCGAGGTTAGTTTCTTCTGGCATTCCACCATCAGCGGGACGAGTAAGTGAAGCGCGACCTGCCTTGGCAGATGCGTACACAACCGGGAATTCAATCTGTTCTTCATTTGCGCCGAGATCTAAGAAGAGTTCGTATGCCTCATCTACAACTTCTGCGATACGTGAATCCGGGCGGTCAACCTTGTTGATCAACAAGATAACTGGCAGATTCTTTTCCAGCGCTTTGCGCAATACGAAACGTGTCTGTGGAAGTGGACCTTCTGAAGCATCAACGAGCAAGATAACGCCGTCGACCATTTCAAGTCCGCGTTCTACTTCGCCACCGAAGTCGGCGTGGCCCGGAGTATCAATAATGTTAACGATTGTGTCGCCGCGCTTTACCGCAGTGTTCTTGGCAAGAATCGTAATTCCCTTTTCGCGTTCTAGATCCATTGAATCCATCATGCGGTCTTGGCCTTCGCCCTGAACCTTGTGCGCTGCGAATGCACCGGATTGCCAAAGCATGGCATCGACCAGAGTGGTCTTGCCGTGGTCAACGTGCGCGATGATCGCGACGTTACGCAAATCTTCGCGCTTCTTTACTGGCAGATCTTTTAGGTGGGCTTGTTTCTTAGACAAAGGAGCAACTTTCGTTAGGCATAAGGAGATCTCAATCAGACAAGTGGCGATCCTACTAAAGGCTCTTCATATGGACTAATTGCCCGCGTAGAAGCGATGAGATTTCTTCATTATTTGAGGGATTTACTACATACTAAATCCCTAATAAGAACTAGCCATGAAGAGGATTGACGATGTCACAAGCAGTTAACGATCCAGCAAAGAGCGCAGCGATTTCTGCGGATGATCATGAATTTGTCTTTCACTCATGGTCTGCGCAAGGCGCAATTAAGCCACTTCCAATTTCAGGAAGCGCCGGATCACGTTTCTGGGATTACGAAGGAAACACTTATCTAGATTTCTCTTCACAACTAGTCTTCACCAATATCGGACACCAACATCCGAAAGTTGTTAAGGCGATCCAAGAGCAAGCAGCCGTTATTACAACTATGGCTCCACAACATGCCAGCGAAGTCCGCAATCAAGCAGCGCGCGATATCGTTGAATTGGCTGGCGATAAATTCGCAAAGGTTTTCTTTACAACTGCCGGCGCTGATGCGATTGAAAATGCGATCCGTATGGCGCGCTTGCACACTCGCAAACATAAAATTCTTTCAACTTACCGTTCATATCACGGCAATACTGGCGCTGCGATTAATGCAACTGGTGACCCACGCCGTTTCCCAAATGAATTTGCATTCGGCCACGTTCACTTCTGGGGTCCATACCTTTACCGCACTTCATTCTGGGCAACTGATGAAGCGCAAGAATGTGCACGTGCTCTAGAACATCTAGAACAAACCATTATCTTTGAAGGCCCAAATACCATCGCAGCAATTTTGATCGAATCAGTTCCGGGAACCGCTGGCGTTTTGGTTCCACCAAAGGGTTATCTTGAAGG